>JANLUE010000725.1:0-6182 GCA_031363325.1 Gemmataceae bacterium | reverse complement strand
CTAATCAACCGGCCACCGAACCTTTGAGCAAGGACCCGGCAGCTTACGCAGCCGGTTCGCCGTTGCGGTAAGGGGCGAGGTACTGAAACTCCAGGTTTCCAACTGAACCGGGTTTAGCCGATAGCAATCACTGAACGATCTCGCCCACTTTGTAGCGGACGAACTTGGTCACGTCGTAGCCGGCTTCCTTCAACAGTTGGCCGACCGATTTGGCTTGGTCCTTCACGAACGGCTGTTCGATCAGCACGTTCTCGGCCAGCCAGGTCTTCATCTGCCCTTCGGCGATCTTCTCGGCGATTTGCGGCGGCTTGCCGGTCGCCTCGGCCTTCGCCTTGGCGATTTCCTTTTCCTTGGCGATCAACGCGGCCGGCACGCCATCTTGCTTGACCGCGACCGGGGTCGGCTGAACCGCGGCCACGTGCATGCTCAGGTCGCGTAGCACCTCGAGTTCGCCCGTGCCGTCCGCCTGCACGAGGACTCCCAGGGTGCCATCGTGATGAACGTACTCGCCGTACGAACCACCCGAAAGTCGCTCGAAGCGTTGGACCTTCATGTTCTCGCGGAGCAGGCCGATCAGGTCGGTCAACCCGTCGGCGACCGTCTTGCCGGACGCCAGCGTCGAGGCCATGAGCGCCTCGACGTTGGCCGGGCTCTGGGCGGCGACGGCCTTGGCGACTTCCTTACCGTACGTGACGAACTGTTCGATCTTCGCGACCGGGGCCGACTCGCAGCGGAGTTCGACGATCGCCGCGACCTTGTTGACCGGATCGATGTACGTGGCCACGCGACCTTCGGCCGTCTCGTTGCCGGCCCGCTTCACGCCCGCGCCCTTCACGGTCACGCGGATGTGATCGATCGCCTTCTCCATATCGCCGCCGACGTGAACCAGAGCGGCCTTGCATTCCATCATCGGCAGGCCGGTTCGCTGTCGGAGTTCGTTCACCATCGCGGCGGAAATCGGTGCGCTCATGTCCTCGTCTCCCAGGCGGGGAATTAATCCATCCCCGCACTCATTCGACAATTCAAGATTGATTTAGGTTCAGATGACGGTCGGAGCGGTTGTCGGTTGCGGCGCGGGCTGCGGCGCTCGCGGCCGGGCTCGAGCCTGATCGTCCGGCGATAGGCTGGCCTTGCCTTCAAGGACCGCGTCGGCCGCCCGACTTACGACCAACTCGATCGAGCGGATGCTGTCGTCGTTCCCCGGGATCGGCAGGTCGACGGTGTCCGGGTCCGAATCAGTGTCGATCAGGGCAACGGTCGCCACGCCCATACGTTGGGCTTCTTTGACGGCGATGTGTTCCTTCTTTGGGTCGACCACGACCACGGCATCGGGAAGACGCTTCATTTCGCGGATGCCCTGGAGGTTTCGGCGAATCTTGCTGAGTTCGCGCGACAGGGTCGAAACCATCTTCTTGGAGTGGGTTCGGATTTCGGCGGAGTCGGGGGCCTTGTGAATGTCGAACTTGCCGTTCTCGGCCATCATGCTCAACATGTATTGCGTCATGTCGACGCGATTCGGGTTCTCGCCGGCCGGCAGCCACATGGCTTCGAGTTCCTCCAACCGCTTCAGGCGGTTGCGGATCGTGCGGTAATTCGTGAGGGTTCCGCCCAGCCAGCGCTCGGAGACAAAGGGCATGCCCGCGCGCCGGGCCTCCCGCTCGACGAGTTCCTTGGCCTGGCGTTTGGTGCCGACGAACAGCACGAGGCCGCCCTTGGCGACGACCTGGGAGATGTATCGGTGCCCGCGGAGCAGGCCACGCACGGTTTCCCGCAGATCGATGATGTGGATCAGGTTTCGTTTGCCGTAGATGTAGGGCCGCATCTTCGGGTTCCAGCGGCTGGCGCGATGCCCGTAATGGACGCCAGCGTCGAGCAACTCCTTGACTTGCACAATGGCCACGCGTTGCTCCTGGGTTACTTGGTGCGGACGGAGACGATCATGGTCGAACCTCCGGACAAAAGGGGACACGGCCCGCCCAATCTGGCGGGAAAAGGTAAGAGGTAGGTTGTAGTGGCCTGGCCAGGGGGAGTCAAATCGGATGCACAAGTTTCGCGACGAGTTGGAAGCGAAGACGCTCCTCGTGGCCAAAGTCGGCGGCAGCTTGTTCGATTTGCCAGACCTCCGCGCGCGGCTGCTCGGGTGGCTCGACACCGTTCGCGACCAACGAGTTCTATTGGTGCCGGGCGGCGGGCGAGCGGTCGATGTCGTTCGCGAACTCCAGTCGACGCACCAACTCTCGGATCAATCGTCCCACTGGCTGGCCGTCCGCACGCTCGCCGTTCATGCCCATTTCCTCGCCGAGCTATTGAGCGCCCCCGTCGTCGCTTCGCCGAATGGCTCGCTCAGCGTGCTCGACGCCTACGCGTTCCTCCAGGCCGACGAAGGCCAGCCCGCCGCGCTCGAACACACCTGGCGCGTGACGAGCGACGCCATCGCGGCCCGGGCGGCCGTTGTCTTCGGCGGACGAGTGGCCTTGTTGAAATCGGTGCCCCTCGGCGAACGATCCTGGCCCTCCGCCGTGGCCGAAGGTCTCGTCGACCCGGTGTTCGCCGAGATCGTGTCCCAGGCGCGGATTGAGGCCGCGTGGGTCAATTTGCGAAACACCGTCGTCGCGAACCAATGAAGCCAGTGGCGCCGCGTTCGCGAACGCGGCTCGACTACCGCTTCAACGAATACAAGAGTGCCGCCGTCGCCAACTTCAACGCGCTGTCCGGGTCGTAGCCGCGGCAGGCGCTCGACTTGCTTTTCTCCAATGCGCAGCCGATGTCGTACTTGCTGTAGATCACGGCCCAGCGGCCTTCGATCTTGATCCCCTCCAATTGTGGGATCGTGTCTTCGTAAGTCTTCTGCGTCGTTTCACGGCGCAGGCGGACCTTCGTGATCGCTTCGCCATTCAGGCGCTCGCCGAACATCAGGTCGTCGGCCGGGATGACTTCGAGGGGCTTGTCCGGGAACACTTTCTTGATCATCTCACGGAACGCCTTGTCGAATGTCTCGCTGCCACAACAGGCGTCGGCCAGGAGCGTGCCACCGAGTTCCAAGTGCCCCTGGAGGTTGGTTGCTTCCTGTTCGTCGGTCGTGAACCCCGTCTTGCCGTGCATGTACAGGAACTTGTGCCGGAACAGTTCGTTCGGCTTGGTCGCCCGGACCATCACTTTGTTCAGGGACACGTCGACGAGGTACTTGTCGCGGGCGTTGGCCGCCAGGACCCGCAAGGCGTTCTTGGCCGGCTCGGCGTCGCCGCCATCGTGTTTCAGTTGCGCCAGTTCGATCATGTGGCGCTTACCGACCTTAGCCTCGGTGTCTTTCGCGTCCAGGATCTTCGGCCGATCGAGGCGCGGCTTGGGCGGTTCGAAACCGGTGGCGTAGGCCACGATGTTGCCCGCCAATCGATAAGCCTGTTTGCCGCGTTCCTTGTCGCCGACGAACTCGCCGACCTTGGGCGTGAACCGCATTTCTTCCCAGTAGCCGGCCAACGGTTGCGGGCTGAACACGACGACCGTCTTGCAACCGCGTTCCAGGCCCATGATCTGTCGCTTGGCGTCACCCTGGAAGAGGCTGACCGGAATGAGCGAGTGGACCGACCAGATCGGGTGTGTCGCCGCGAGCGGTTCGAGGACCGCGTCATCGCCGAACACTTCCTTGTCGGCGAGCAGTCGCTTGAATCCCTCGGTGAAAGCAGGGCTGCCGCAACACGCCTCGGCCAGGATGAAGCCGCCTTCGTCGACGTAGCGCTTCAACAATCGCTTCGAGGCGGGGCTGAGTACGGGGGCTTCGTGGCCGGTGATGTACAGGATCGGCGATTGCAATAGCGTCGAGAGTTCTTCGTTGAACTTCGCCTCGGTACTCAGGTCGGCTTGACGCGCGTCGAAGATTTGCCAGGCGAGCGGCAACGGCCGGGTCGTGCCCGGCACCTTGAAGATTTCACGCGAGGAATACTCGACGAGGTGCCGGATGTCGTTGTGTTTGCGATTCCAGCCCGTTCCCGTCCCCGGTCGTTCGCCCGGCCCGTCCCAGGCGAGCTTGCTCATCAAGATCGGCGTACGGCCCTTGGCCAGGAAGAGAACGGCGAAGCTCGTCGAGATGACCGGGAAGTCGTCGAGGGCCTGTTTGATTCGCCATTCGCCGGCTGACTTCTGCGCCAGGCCGGAGCTTTCGGCCTTCACGCCGGTCAGGAGTTCGCAGCCGTCGCGATACCAGTCGTGTTCGCCGATGAAGCGTTGCCCGGAGAGTCGCCCGACGCGTTCGATGCCGTACACGTTGTAAAACGTGTGCGGTGGATTCGAGAAGCGAAACTCCTGGGCCAGCCAGCGCAGGCCGCGGGCGACCGCGTCGTCCTCTGGGTAGATGCCGCAATTCTTGGCGATGCCGGTGAGGTCGTCCAAGCCCTGTTGGCCATCGCCGAGTTGTTGGGCCGCGATGTACAAACCACACACGCCGGCCGCGGTCATCGTGAGCGTGCCCTTGCCGTTTTCGCCGCCCTTGTAGTTCCAGCCGGCCGTCGGCCTGCCGCGCCCATCGTTGAACGGCTTCGTTTGCGTGGACGCGTAGTAGTCCTGAATCGCCTGCCAGACGGGCTTGTCGATGATCGCGCCCGCCTGTCGGCCGGCCCACAGGCCGAGTAACGCGTATTGCGTATTGGAGTTGTCGGGTGCGTTGCCGCCCCCCGCTTGATAGCCCCAGCCTTCGAGCTTGCCGCCCTGACCAAGTCTCCCGCCACGCGTGATGGCCGAGTCGATCAGCCAGTTCACGTTGCGTTGGATTCGATTGATGTCTTCGGTCGCGCCAACTTCGGCGAAGACCATCGTCTGCAAGCCAACGACGTAGGTGTGCTTCGGTTCGAGCGAGCGGATGAAGGGCAGGCCGCGTTTGACGACCGGATCGTCGAGCGGCACGCCCGCCGTCAAAAGCGCGAGCATCGTCAAAGACGATGGTCCGCCTTCCTGGAGCAAGGCCAGCGTGTCGTTTTCCCAGTTCCACTTGCCGCTGCCCTGGTTGACCTGCGCGTTCTTCAAATAGCCAACGCCCTTGTCGAGCGACGCCCGTACTTTTTGAACGAGCGGCTCCTCGGCCCGCGCACCGGGAGCAAAGGCCACGGCCAAGGCGAGCGCGATCAGGCAAGTTCGGCGCATGGAACTCTCCCCCGATAGGTCGACTCGCCGTCCCGTCCCGGATGAGCGTCGGCGTTCGTCAAATGGTAGCCCGAAGCGTCAGCGAGGGTCGGCCAACTTCGGTGAAGGCGAGCGTTTCCGGATCGCGACGTTCACCCTCGCTGACGCTTCGGGCTACCATCCGATAGTTCGGGCCGCCATCGAAACGGCGGGGCAAGAGTATTGTTGGCGCTTCGGGAAGGACGTGCAAGGGGATCGGTCAGTTCCCGTCGTCCAAATCGAACTCGAAGGAATTGGCGCCCGCCGTGATCTCGCGCTCGAGGCCGGACAGCGTTGGGTTGCGGAACTTGGTCGGCAGGCCGGGATACGGTCGGTCGGCGGTCGGGACATTGAGCGAACCGGACGGCGGGGCGACCGCCACGCGATACCAGCCCGGCGCCACGGACTTCCCCTCGTCACCACCGAGGATGAACGAACCATCCGGATTGATTCGCCCGGTCGCGAGCGGCCCATCCGAGCCCCGATCGGGGTTCGGCGCGAAGACGATGAGCCCATCGACCACGGGCTCGCCGCGATAAAGGACGCGTCCCGTTACGACGGGCGCGGCCGACTTGCCGCACCCAAAGGCCGACAGGCCGACGACGGCCGTGGCCGACCGAATCCATTCGCGGCGAGTCATGCGTCGATCCTGCGGGGCGGCGCGGTCCGGTGAGTATCGGCTTGAGGGGCAACCGGGGGTTGGGAATTCTTTGGGTCATCCATCCGGCCACGGATGTACACGGATCAAACACGGGTAAAGAAAGTACGAAGAACAATTGTCCGACGCTTGAGAATCGATTTGCATGGCTCCTTTCCGTGTTCGATCCGTGTGCATCCGTGGCGGATTCCGACATGCCTACTCAGGTCACGGCACGATATCCGTGTGCATCCGTGGCGGATTGCTTTCTGTCGGATAAGCTTCCCCTGTCGTCCACTTCGTGGGCCGCGCTGCGCGAACCGCCCCAATGATCGACCCCACTTCCGCACTTACGCCGAACTCTTCCGACGTGGTCGCCGAGCCGACCGTGGCC
>JANLUE010000558.1:0-2986 GCA_031363325.1 Gemmataceae bacterium | reverse complement strand
CGCCTCCGACCATTCAACGATCTTCACATATCGGCTCGCGTCAGTCATGATTCGCTCTCCGCAACAAGTTCACGCCTTCAACAAATACAGCACGAGCCCGGTCAGGGCCGCGGCGACGGCCATTACCAATATTCCAGCGGGGACCAGGATCATCCACAAGGGGAACCCGCGTTCCGTCACGTCGACGCTTGCGTCGGACGATGGTTCTTCATTCGATCGGCGGCGCTTGTCGGCGAACACGACGACCGGGATCGATTCGAAGAATTGATCGTCCTTGTGGGCGCGTTCGATTTCCAGGACGACGTCCGATTCACTTTGGCCGCCCTCTTCGTCGAACGGCGTTTCCGGGTCGCCGACCGTCCACGGCGCGAGGGCCTGGGCGGTCGCGGCCGCCGATTGATACCGATAGGTGGGGTTCTTGTCCATCAACCGTTCGACCACTCGGGCGAAGTCGGACGGGACCGTCGGGTTCAACTCGGAGATCTCAGTTGGCTCGGCCGTCCGGTGCCGCTTCATCTTCTCGATCGAAGTTCCGCCCGGGAATGGCGGCTGGCCCGTGAGCGCGAAGTACAGCGAACACCCCAGGGCATACAGGTCGGCCCGGGCGTCGACGCCGGTCGGGTCGTCGACTTGCTCCGGGGCGATGTAGTCCATCGTCCCCACGACGTAGCCCTTGTCGCCAACGATTTTGCGGTCGGACGGCAATTCCTCATCGACGGCGAGCGCCAGTCCCAGGTCGAGCACCTTGGCGTGCCCGTTCGGCGTGACCATGATGTTCGCCGGTTTCAAGTCGCGATGGATCAATCCCTTCTCGTGGGCGTGCTCCAGGCCGTCGGCCACCTCGGCGAAGAGTCGAGCGGCGCGGGACACACTCAACGGCCCATGGTCGGCCACGAGTCGCCGCAGGCTCATGCCGCGGATGTATTCCATCGCGATGTAATGAACGCCATTCACGTAGCCGGCCTCGAACGTTCGCGTCACGTTCGGATGGCTGACGCGTTGGCACATGTCCATTTCGCGGCGGAACCGGGCGAGCATGCGGTCCTCTTCGCGGGCTCGCTTCGGCGGCAATACCTTGAGCGCGACCAGGGCCTTCGCCCCGTCCGGCTTGCGCGTGTCGCGGGCCAGGTAGACCGTGCTCATCCCTCCGCGACCGAGCGGCGAGAGAATGTGGAACGGACCCAGGACAAGCCCCTGCCACGTCCCCTGCCGAAGCTTCGTGATCTGGAAATGCGTGAGCGCGCCTTGGTCGGCGAAGTACTCGCCGAGTTTGGTGGCGTCGGTTTGAGCGTCGGCCGGGGCCGCCCGGCGAAGAGCTTGAATTCGCGTCGCCGGATGGAGCCCACTTCGCTCGAGGGCGCGGAGGAACCGATCGAGGTCCGGATTTGGTGGGGCCGGCGGCGGCATCCGTCGCATCATAGGCCGTTGATGGGTCGCAGTCCACGCTTCCCGACTTCACCTCAATCGTGTACCATCCACCACACGCACATCATGCGAGACATCGGCCATGCCCGGCGACTTCGACTTCGACGCGAACGCTCCCTCCGAGCCGGTGGCCCGCGCTCCGAATCCAACTCCACGTCGGCCCGAGCCGAAGGTCGAGCCTCTCGACGACGAGCCGGTTCGGTCGTCCCGATACGGATCGAAAGTCGAGAAGAAGCCGCCATCGCCGTGGCTGTACATTGGACTCGGCGGTGGCGGGATGGCCGTGATCGCCGGGGCGATCATCACGATCCTTCTGGTTCGCGGCGACAAGGAAGATCCCAACAAGGACAAGCCGAAGCCCGCTCCGGTCGTCGTTCAACAACCGCCGCCGAAAAAGGAGACAGCACCGGTCCTCGCGCCCGACGCGTTGCCGGACGACATCCGCGAACGCGTCAAACGCTCAACGGTCTACATTCGCGTGTTGTTCGCGAACGGCCTCGGTGCCAGTGGCTCGGGGTTCGTCGAGAAGTCGAGCAAGTACGTCGTGACGAACGCCCATGTGGTCGGCATCAAGACGCGCCGCGAAAAGAGCAATGAAGCGGATGACGACGAACCGCCGGCCAAAGAGAAACCGAAAACCAAGGACGAGCCAAAGTCGAAGGACGGCAAGGAACCACCCAAGGGCAAGGACGGCAAGAAGGGACCGTCCAAGGAACTCGGCCGCCCTCTGCAGATCGAACTGATCTTCAACAGTGGGCTCGACAAAGAATTCACGATGCTCGGCCGGCTCAAGGCCTATGACGCCGACGTCGATCTCGCGGTCATCGAGCCGATCCGACTGAACCCCGGCGAGAACCCCGTCACATTACCCGAAGGCCTGACGGTCCCGAAGGAGACGAAGCTCGTCGAACAACAGAAGCTTTACATCTTCGGCTTCCCGCTCGGCGAACGGCTCGGGAAAGAGATGACCATCTCCAGTTCCAACGTCACGAGCTTGCGCCGCAAGAATGGCCGACTGAACGAGATTCAAGTCCAGGGGGGCATGACGCGCGGCAATTCCGGCGGGCCGATCACCGATACGAAGGGATTCGTCGTCGGCGTTTCGGTCGCTGGCTACGATGGGACGGACATCAACCTGGCCATCCCCGGCGAGGCCATCATCGATTTCTTTAAGCGCGAGCGCGTCGAGTGAACCGTCAAATTGCCTAAGTCGCGGCGAGCCGAACCGGAATTCCCGCGCCGAATCGAGTGCCACCTCCCAGCCGACTCGGCACTAATGGATAGACGCCCACTCGCCCAAGCGCCCACCCGGAGCAAGTCATGCCGGCCGCATCGTTCGAGCACGCCGTCCGTCGAATTCGGGCTCTAGCCGCGCCGGCGACCGTGGATTCGGATCGCGAACTGCTCGAACGGTTCCGTTCGACCAACGACGAGGCCGCGTTCGCGGCGCTTATCGAACGGCACGGGTCGGCCGTGTTCGGAGTATGTCGGCGAATCCTCGGCGATCGCCACGCCGCCGAAGATGCGTTCCAGGCGTCGTTCCTGATCCTGGCCCGACGAG
>JANLUE010000510.1:0-2518 GCA_031363325.1 Gemmataceae bacterium | reverse complement strand
GCCAAGGGCGTGGCCACGCTGGAAATGTCGATCACTGCAATGCGTTGGGAACGCAAGGCGAACGGCGAGGAAGACGTGTTCGATTCGTCCAAGCCGGACGATTTGAACAAGGGCGAGATGGCGAAGCACGTCGGCCCGGTCCTGGCGGTTCTGAAAATCAACGCGTTTGGGCAAGTCATCGATGTGAAGGAAAGCAAGGTCGGGCCCGCATCGCGGTTCCAGGCCGAGTTGCCGTTCCGAGTCATCCTGCCGGAAACGGAGCCGAAGGCCGGCGATTCCTGGGAGCGGGCGTTCACCATTCAACTCGACCCGCCGCTCGGGACGGGCGAAAAATACGCGGCGAAACAGACGTACACGCGCGCCGACGCGAAAACGGAATTGCTGGCGATCAAGGTCACGACCGAACTGAAGGATCAACCCGCGTCGGCCGCCGAGCGAATCCCCCTGCTGCCCTCATTGAGTGAGGGGGCCCTGTATTTTCACGCCGATTCCGGCCGCTACTACGCCGCCCGGCTCAAGATTCAGAAGGAAATCGCCAATCACCAGGGCGACGGCAGTTCGTACAAGTTCGTGAGCACGTACGTCGAGGATTTGGTGCCGGTGAAGTAATCAATTCGTGAGGTATACTTTGCGGCCCCCCTCGCCCATCGGAAGTCGCATGGCCCGTCCCACTTCGCGAAACGCGTTGCTCGCGCTCGTCCTGATGGGGGCGGTCGCGTTCATTGGCTGGAAGGTCCGGGTCTTGTTGGCCGACCCTTCGTTCTTTCCGCCGGACGATTTCGTCGAGTACTACGCGGCCGGCCAACTCAACGCGCGCGGCGAGAACCCCTACGACGGCTCGCTGTTGTTGCCGATCGAACGAGCGGCGGGTCGCGACACCGACGAACCGATCATGATGTGGAACCCGCCCTGGACGCTCGCGCTGGTCATGCCGGTCGGTTTGCTGGAGGCCCGCACGGCACAACTTTTGTGGCTCGCAATCTCGCTCGCGCTCGTGATCTGGTGCGTCGATCGGCTGTGGCTCGAGTACGGGGGGCCGGTTGAACGGCGCTGGATCGCGTGGCTGTTGGGCCTCGTCTTTCCGCCAACGCTGTTCGTGTTGAACGCCGGCCAGATTGGGCCGTTCCTGTTGCTGGGGATCACAGGGTTCCTGTTGGCGGAACGACGCGGCTGGCCGATGCTCGCCGGCGCGTGCGGCGTACTCATGGCGATCAAGCCGCATCTCGTGTATTTGTTCTGGCCGACGCTCGCGGTATGGGCGGTCGGCCAGCGCGACCAATTGGTTGGTCGCAGTCGAATCATCCTCGGCGGCCTCCTTGCCGGCCTGATCGCAACACTGATCCCGCTCGCGTGCAACTCGGACGTGCTGGCCCAGTATTACGACGCGATGACACATCGCACGCCGGATCAGTGGAAGTCGCCGACGCTCGGTTCACTGTTGCGCGAACTGTTTGGCGAAGAGCAATTTCGATTGCAATTCGTGCCAACGGTGATCGGCTTCGTTTGGCTCGCTATTGAACTGTGGCGACATCCGGGCCGCGAGTGGGTTTGGCTCGAGCGGATGCCGATGTTGCTGCTCGTTTCGTTCGCGACCGCCTCTTACGGAGCATGGCCCTTCGATCTGGTGATCCTGTTGCCCGCCGTGATCGCGATCGGAGCGCAAGTCACCGCGAGTGGCTGTCGCAAGCGAATCGTCCTGGCCATCGCGATTTTCTCCGCGATCGCGTTCGGCGCGATGGCGATGAACGCGGCCCACGTGACTTCGGACAAGTTCGTCTGGATGGCCCCGGCTCTGCTCGCGGGCTACGTTCTCCTTCACTCGCCCCGTCGGCCGGCCAAAGCATGACTCGCTATCTCCGTCCCGCGACTGGCCTCTTTCTCGGCGTCTGGCTGGTCCTGATGGTCGGCGGGCGCTCGCGCTTCTTTCAGGACCCCGGTACCTTCTGGCACGTGGCCGTCGGCGAACGGATCATCGACCGGGGGTTCTTCGATACCGACCCGTACACGTTCACCTTCGCCGGCAAGCCGTGGATTCCGCATCAATGGCTTGGCGAAGGGGCGATGGCGATCGTCTACCGCGGGCTCGGATTCGATGGCCTGTTGCTCGGGACGGCCACGTTGCTCGCGGCCGTCTTCGCCGGGCTCGGCGTGCGGCTCGTTCGCTGTGGCCTGCATTTCTCGGTCGCGGCCGTGATTTTGGCGGGCGCGATCGCCGCCTCGTCCGGGCACTTCCACGTGCGGCCACACCTGGCCACGATCGTTGGTATGGCGATTTTTTTTGTGTTCGTGACCGACTTCGAGAATGGCCGTCTCACGATTCCGCGCTTGCTCTGGTTGATCCCTGTCACCTGGATGTGGTCGAACATTCACGGCGGCGTGCTCGGCGGACTGGCAACGCTCGCGATTGCGTTCGTCGGCTGGCTCGCGAACTGGCGATTGAGTCGCGCGTCGCCAATTGCGTCGTGGCTCGATGTGGCGAAGGTCGCGGGCGTTGGCTTGGCATCGGGCATCAAGTCGC
>JANLUE010000456.1:0-10986 GCA_031363325.1 Gemmataceae bacterium | reverse complement strand
CGATCACCAGGAAGCGCACCCCGTCGAGCAACGGCCAACTCGAATCGGGAATCTCGCTCACGTCCGTGCAGTAGGCCATGTCGCCGATGCGAAAGCCGAACACCTTGAAGACGCTGTGCACGAGCGGGATCGGCGTGACCGATTCGTTCAGGACCTGGAACGGCTCATCCGTGATGCGGCGGAAGTAGAGCTTGGGCACGAAGCCGATCGGGGCCGCCTCGTCGGTGAAGGCATAAGAGAACGTTTGCCGAATGACCTTCTCGACTTCCTCGGAACAATAGAGCGGCACCGGTCCATTGAGATGTTTGGCGACGACCCGCAGGTCGTCGAGCCCATACAGATGATCGACGTGGAAGTGCGTGTACAAGACCGCGTGGACGATGCCGATCCGCTCGCGAACGAGTTGGAGCCGAAGCTCCGGCCCCGTGTCGATCAGGATGTTGCCGGCCGGTGCCTGGATCAGAGCCGAGCTACGGTAGCGTTGGTTCTTCGGGTTGTTGGATCGACAAACGCGGCAATCGCAGCCGATCATCGGCACGCCGACCGAGGTTCCCGTGCCGAGAAAGATAAAGGTGTGGTCGCCAGTCATGTCCCGTATAAGTTCCGGGCGGCAGGGCGAAGCGGCACGGGGGCCATCGCGACTCGCGCCGCCCGCCTTAATCCTCGGTGAGCCCCGGGTAGTTGCGCATCACCAAATGGCTGTTGATCTTCTGCACGAGGTCCAAGCACACGCTCACGGTGATGAGCAGACTCGTGCCGCCGTAGAACTGGGCCATGCGTGGGTCGACACCCAACTCGGCGGAGATCACTGTCGGGATGATCGCAATCACGGCCAGGAACGCGGCACCGACGAACGTGATGCGCAACAGCACCTTTTCCAGATAGTCGGCCGTGCTCTTGCCCGGTCGATAGCCGGGGATGAAGCTGCCATAGTCTTTCAGATTGTTGGCCATGTCCTTCGGGTTGAACGTGATGGCCGTCCAGAAGTAGCAGAAGAAATAGATCATCGCCACATACAGGATGTTGTAAAGCCACCCCGACCCGCGTTGAAGGTTGCTGCCCATCGTCGCGGCCCATTCGGCTCCGGTGAAGCTCGCGATCGCCGAGAGCAACATGCCGGGGATGAGAAGCAAACTACTTGCGAAGATTACCGGCATCACACCGGCCTGGTTCACCTTGAGCGGTAGGAACTGCCGAGTTCCACCGTACACGCGACGACCGCGAACGTGCTTGGCGGACTGAGTTGGAATTCGCCGCTGGGCCTTTGTGATCGCGACCACGGCCACGACCACTCCGACAAACAGAATGACCATCAGGAATAGCTTTTCAAAGCTAATGTCGCCCGTCCCCGAACCGAGCGTGAACAGCGACTTCTTGAAGCCCCAGTGCGAATTACCATCGGGATCGACCGTCGTTTCGAACAGTAGGTTCTGCGTCGCGTCCGGGATTCGGCCGATGATGCCCGACATGATGATCAGCGAGATGCCGTTGCCGATACCGTATTCGTCGATCTGTTCGCCCAGCCACATCAAAAACAGTGTGCCGACCGTTACCGTCAGGACGGCCGTGAAGCCGAACCAATAGAAATTATACTCGCCATCATAGCCCGGAGCCATGATGCCCCAACCTCCCTTGGCCTCAGACAATATCAGCCCCCGAATCCAGAATATGGCCTGGATGAGCGTGATCGGGATCGTCAGGTATCTCGTGTACTCGTTGATCTTTTTCTGGCCGTTCGGTTCCTTGCGCAACCTCTCCAGGTATGGGGACAATCCCGACGCGGCGAGGAGTTGCAGAATGATCGAGGCCGAGATGTAGGGCATGATGCCCAGGGCGAAGATGCAGGCGTTGGTCAGGTTGCCGCCCGAGAACGTCGAAACGAGGCCGAGCACCTGGCCCATCGCGCCGCTCGATTGCTCGGCGACTTTCTTGGCCAGTTTGCCCTGATCGACCATGGGCAGCGGGATCGAATAGCCGATGCGGTAGATCGTGAGGAACAGGAGCGTGATGAGGATCTTGCGCCGGAGCTCCGGGATGGCGAAGATCGTGATCAGCTTCCGCATCGAAACTCCTTCGAACGGCCCGAGATCCTTCGGAGCGGCCGGGTCTGGCCCGCACAGGTTGAAAACCTGTGCCACGAGCATTTGTGGCACAGGTTTTCAACCTGTGTCCCACAAAGGCATTACGCGACTTTCGGCGGCCGAGGCTTCATCTTGTTTCGGACCGGCTTCTTGGGCGGCGCGATCAGTTCGCACGTGCCGCCCTTGGCTTCCACTTTCTCCTTGGCCGACTTGGAGAAATGGTGGGCCTTCAGGACGAGCTTCTTGGTGACGTCACCCTCGCCGAGAATACGGACGCCGTCCAGCGACTTTTTCGCCAGCCCCTTGGTCCGCAAAGTTTCGACGTTTACTTCTTCGCCGGCCGCGAACGTTTTATCAATGTCGCCGACATTCACGACGTTGAATGTCTTCGCGAACATGCCGTTCGTGAAGCCGCGCTTCGGGATACGCCGGAACAGGGGCGTCTGGCCGCCGACGAACGTGATGCCCGGCAAGCGGGCCCCGGCGCTCTGGAACTGGCCCTTGTGGCCACGCCCGGCCGTCTTGCCCTGCCCGGAGCCGATGCCGCGGCCGACCCGCTTTTTGAGCCGGCGCTTCTGGCAGCCGGCGTGTACGGTGGTCAAATCCATTACAGTTCCACTCCTCGCAGCCGGGCCACGTCCTCGCGGGTGCGGAGCTGCAACAGGCCGTCAATCGTAGCCTTGACGAGATTGATTGGGTTCGTGCTGCCGTGCGTCTTGGTCAGAATGTTGCGAATCCCGGCGGCGGCCAGTACTTCGCGCACGCCCGGCCCGGCCTTCACGCCCGTACCAGGCCCGGCCGGCACGAGGATCACCCGGCTGCCGCCGAATCGACCGACGACACGATGCGGGATCGAAAGCCCACGAAGTGAGACGCGTTTCTGGCGCTTAACGTTCGCTTCTCCGTCCTTCAGGGCCTTCTCGACGGCGGGCGGAACTTCCTTCGCCTTGCCGTAGCCATAGCCGACTCGGCCCTTCTCGTCGCCGACCACGACGAGCGCGTTGAAGCTGAAGCGCCGGCCGCCCTTGACGACGCACGCGCTCCGGCGGATCTTCACGACGAAGTCCTTGTACTGCCCGTCCTGCCGGTCCCTGTCCTTCGCCATGTGTCAACCCTTTTGGGGGTGTAAGTCGTCGATCAGAACTGCAACCCGCCTTCGCGAGCCGCGTCGGCCAGGGCCTTGACCCGACCATGATATCGATAATGGCCCCGGTCGAAGGCGGCCTTCGTGATCCCCTTGGCCTTGGCGGCCTCGGCGATTTGTTGGCCGACCGTAACCGCGGCCTTCACGTTGCCGCCGTATTTGACGGCCGACTTCGCTTCCTTGCCGGCCGTGCTCGCGGCCGCCAAAGTCACGCCGTTCAAATCGTCGATCAGTTGGGCGTAGATGTGCTTCGACGAGCGAAACACGCTGAGCCGCGGTCGATCGGCCGTCCCGCGAACCTTCGCCCGGACTCGATGGGCTCGTCGGTCCTGTTGTCGGTGCTTGAGTTTTTGTGCGTCCATCTCTTTGTGCTCTCGGCTATCGGCGGTCTGCGGCCAACCCTATTGCCGTCAGCCAAACGCCGACAGCAATTGCAAAGCAATTAACCACCCGACGCGAAGGACTTGCCTTCCTTGCGGCGAATGACTTCGGTGTCGTATCGAATACCCTTGCCCTTGTACGGCTCGGGCTTCCGCGACGCCCGGATCTCGGCGGCGAACTGGCCCACCTTCTGCTTGTCCGATCCCTTGACCGAAATCTGCGTGCCTTCCTTGTCGAGCACCTCGACCGTCACTCCGTCCGGCGGAGTCAGGACGATCTGGTTCGCGTACCCGACCGAGAGGACGATCGACTTCTTGTCGATGCGGGCCTGATAGCCGAGGCCTTCGATCTTCAGTTTCTTTTCGTAACCGGCCGAGACGCCGACGACCATGTTGTTGATCAGCGAGCGCGTCAGGCCGTGCAAGGCCCGGTTGATTCGGTCGTCGTCCGGTCGGGTCACGTGGATGGCCTTCGCGGCCACATCGTGCTTGACCTGCATATTGGGGTGAAAGACGAGCTCAAGCTTGCCCTTCTTCCCTTCGACGTTGATCTTGCCGTTCGCCAGTGCGATTTTGACATCGGCGGGCACGGGGATCGGTTGTTTTCCAACGCGAGACATATCACACCTGTTGGGTCAACGAGTTTCGCGCGACGATAATTCGTCGCGGGGGACTCTCACCACACAATGGCCAGGACTTCGCCGCCCACGCCTTCCTTGCGGGCCCGGCGATCGCTCATCACGCCCTTCGACGTGCTCAGGATCGAAATCCCGAGCCCATCGAGGACTTTCTTCAATTCCTTCGAGGCCTGATAGTATCGGCGACCCGGCCGGCTCGACCGGCGGATCACGCGGATCACCTTCTCGCCTTCCGGCCCGTACTTCAGGAACACGCGCAAGACGCTGCCGGGCTCGCCGGGTTGCGCACCGTCTTTGAACTCGGTGCCCTCGACCTTGCCGACGTGATAGTCGAGGATGAAGCCTTCGTCCTTCAACACCTGGGCGATGCTGGTCTTGAGCTTGGTGGCCTTCATATCGGCGGCCGGCCGCTCGATCGAATTCGCGTTGCGAATTCGAGTCAGCATGTCGGCGATCGGGTCGGTCATCATAGCGGAGGCCGGAAGTCAGAGGTCAAAGGTCGGAAACCAGAGATCGAACTCATTGCCGATCTCTTCGGGCTCACCACGAAGCCTTTCGCACGCCGGGGATCAACCCGTCGGAGGCCATGTCGCGGAAGCAGATTCGGCAGATGCCGAACTTGCGGTAGACGGCTCGGCCACGGCCGCAAATCTTGCAGCGCATCTTGATGTGGATGAGGTCGCGCGGGGCCATCACCTTGGACTTGTCGCGTTGCGCTTCGGGCTTGCGCAATTCGGCCTTGTGGGCCTCGATCTTCTTCAAGTCCCGGCGAAACTGCGCTTCTTTGGCGTTCGTTGACATCGATTCACTTCCAAGATTAAGCTTCGCGGAACGGCATCCCGAACAGCCGCAACAGTTCTCGGGCCTCGTCGTCGCTCCGCGTCGAGGTCACGATTGTGATATCCATGCCCTGCGTGAAGTTCACCTTGTCCGCGTCGATCTCGGGGAAGATCAACTGTTCGGACACGCCCATCGAGTAGTTACCGTTCCCGTCGAAGCTCTTCGGGTTGATGCCGCGAAAGTCGCGGATTCGCGGCAACGCGACGTTGATGAGCCGATCGAGGAACTCGTACATCCGCAGGCCGCGAATCGTCACCCGGCAGCCGATCTCGCTGTTCTCGCGGAGTCGGAAGCCGCTGACGGCGATCCGCGACTTCGTGATCTGGCACTTCTGGCCGGCAATCTGCGTGAGTTGCTCGGCCGCCTGTTCCATGCGGTTCTTATCTTGGAGGGCCTTGCCGACGCCCATGTTCAGGACGATTTTCTTGAGCTTCGGCAGGCTGTGGACGTTGGTACGCCCGAACTTCTGCCCGAGCGCGGGCAGAATGTCCTTCTTGAACTTGTCGAGTAACCGAGCCATGTCAATCCTTCCCGTCTCGGGGCCACCCGATTGCCGACCGGGCACCCTGGGGATTATTCAACCGCTTCGCACAGGTTGGAAACCTGTGCCACAAGACGGCCGTGGCACAGGTTTTCAACCTGTGCGGAACTCGCAACCGCTGCACACAGGTTGGAAACCTGTGCCACTCCCGTTCAAACGACTTCAGCCGCGAGGCTGATGATCTTGTTGAACTTCACGCGAAGTTCGCGGGCCACCGCGCCGAACATGCGCGTGCCGCGCGGGTTCAGTTCGTTGTCCAGGAGCACGACCGCGTTCCGATCGAACCGGACGTAAGTGCCATCCTCGCGTCGGGCGGCTTTGCGGGTCCGAACCACGACGGCCTTCACGACTTCACCCGGCTTCACATCGCCGCCCGGGATCGCCTTCTTGACCGAAGCGACGATCACGTCGCCCAGCCCGGCGTACCGGCGGCGGCTACCGCCCAGGACCTTGATGCACATGCATTCTTTGGCCCCGGTGTTGTCCGCCACATCAACGTATGTGTACATCTGGATCATGATTCAATCCGTCCCCGGCCAGGCCGAGGGGTTGGGGCCTCAGGCCGTCGGAGCGTCGACGACTTGCACTTTGGCCGGGGCCTTGGTCACGATCCGAAGCAGCCGCCAACACTTCAACTTGGAGAGCGGCCGCGTCTCCATGATCTCGACCGTGTCGCCGATGTGCGACTCGTTGCCTTCATCGTGGACGTAACAAATCGTCCGCTTCTTGATGTATTTGCCGTAGCGCGGGTGCTTGACCAGTCGCTCGACGTCGACCCGGCGGGTCTTGATCGTCTTGTCGCGGGTCACGACGCCGATCAGCGTGCGCCGGTCGTTCCGGTCGGCGGCGGGGGTCGGTGCGTCAGACATTGGTCGCGCCCTTCGGTTCTTTCGCCAGTTCCCGACCCCGTTGCACGGTCTTGATCCGGGCAATGTCTCGGCGGGCCTTGCGGATCTCGCTCGGCGTCTCGAGTCGGTCCGTGGCCGACTGAAAGCGAAGCTGGAACAAATTCTTTTCAACGTCGCGAAGCGTGAGGGTGAGCTGCTCTTCGCTCATCCCCCGGTACTCCGCGGCGGTAATGCCTTTGGCCATGATTCACTCGCTAAACGGCCTGCCGCTTGGCCAGCCGACACTTGAACGGCATCTTGTACGCCACCCGGGCCAGGCAATCGCGGGCGGCCGGCTCCGGCAACCCACCGATCTCGAACAGGATCATGCCGGGCTTCACGACGGCCGCCCAGAACTCCGGTTCGCCCTTGCCCTTGCCCATCCGGGTCTCGGCCGGAATGGACGTCACCGACTTGTGCGGGAAGACGCGGATGTACAATCGCCCCTCGCCCCGCATGAACTGGGCGACGGTCACGCGTCCCGCTTCGAGGGCCTCGGCCGACAGCCAGCCGCCTTCGAGCGACTGCAGGCCGAACTCCCCGAACGATACAGTGTTGCCCCGACACGCATTGCCGCGGACCCGGCCGCGTTGCGTCTTGCGGAACTTCACCCGCTTTGGCATCTGCGGCATCGGCCGCTCCTCACTCGAGTTTCAAGCTTCAAGCGATTGAAACTTCAAACTGGAACCTTGAAACTCTTTACTGACGCTGATCGCCATCCCGTCGCGGCCCGCGCCGCCGACGCGAACGGGCCGGGGCCGGCGCTTGCGAGTCCGGCGAATCCTCGGTGAGGTAGTCGCCGTTGTTCACCCACACCTTGATCCCGATGTTCCCCTGGGCCGTCGAGGCCTCGGTGAACCCGTATTCCACTTTCGCCCGCAACGTCGACAGCGGAATGCTGCCCTGCATCGACTTCTCGCAGCGGGCCATTTCCGACCCGCCCAGCCGACCGGAGAGCTGAAGCTTGATGCCCCGCGCTCCGGCGTCCATCGACTTCTCCATCGCTTGCTTCATCGTGCGGCGGAAGCTCGCTCGCTTCTCCAACTGCTCGGCGATCTCCTGAGCGACGATCTGCGGGTCGGTCTCGGGTCGGCCGACTTCCATCGTCTTGACTTCGATCACCCGGCGAGTCAGGTTCTGCAAGAGGGCGGTCAGCTTGTCGATGTCCGCCCCCTTCTTGCCGATGATCACGCCGATCTTCGCGGACGAGATCGTGACGATCACCTTCTCCCGAGTCCGGTCGATCCGGATCTTGGAGATCTGGGGTCGCTTCTTGCGCAGGAGCCGATGCACGAACGTCCGGATCTTGTGGTCTTCGACCAGCAATTCCGAAAAGTCGTTTTTGTTCGCGTACCACTGGCTCTGCCAGCCGATCATGATTCCCGTACGGAACCCAGTCGGCCGAATCTTCTGACCCATGATCGCTCCCACCCAGTCGAATTCAGTTCGTCACGGCCGGGGCCACATTCGGAGCCGGCGTCGCCGGCGCGGTCACGACGACCGGGGCAATGGTCGCCTCGTCTTCCACGGGCTCGTCGCCAATCGCGACGTGCACGTGGCAGATTCGCCGCAGGATGCTGTACGCCGTCCCGCGCGCTCGCGGCATGATCCGCTTGAACATCGGGCCGTCGTCGATCCGGGCTTCCTTCACCAACATGTCTTCCGGGCTACTGCCGCCGCGATCGACCGCGTTGCCCATCGCGCTCTTCAGGACGGCCTCGACCAATCGAGCGCCGCGGTTCGGCGCGAACTTCAGCGCTTGCAGGGCCTCGTCCACGCTCTTGCCGCGGATCAGGTCCGCGAACGGGCGAACCTTCCGCGCCGACATGTCGGCGTATTTATGGCTCGCTTTGTAGTTCTTCACTTCTGCCATCGGTCCGTCCGCTCAGAGGTCCGGCTGGAAAACAGAAGACAGAGGTCGGGGGTCACCGCGATGACCACCGACCTCTGTGTTCCGCGTTTCAGCGTCAATCACTTGCCAGCCGGCGCGGCTGCGGCTTTCGCCTTGCCGCCGCTATGGCCCTTGAATGTCCGCGTCGGGGAAAACTCCCCGAGTTTATGCCCGACCATGTCCTCGGTGACATACACCTTGAGGAACTGCTTGCCGTTGTGGACGAGAAACGTTACGCCGACGAAGTCCGGGTGAATCGTGCAATCGCGGGCCCAGGTCTTGATGGGCTCGCGGTTGTTCGTCGCCTGAGACTTCTCGACCTTGGTGGCCACCTTCGGGTCGATGTACGGCCCCTTCTTGCGCGACCGGCTCATGTTCGACACCGCCTCCCGGTTTCCACCCGCCAATTTCGCAGACACTTCGTTCTACGTCGCCCGCACTTCGTGGCCAGTGGCGCGCACGAATTTTGCACGCACGTTGTTCCAATCGCAATCACGAACCAGCCGTTCGCGGGCCCGGCTTGCGCCGACGCACGATGGCCGAACTCGATGGTTTCCGCTTCTGCCGCGTCTTGCCGCCCTTGGCCGGCTTGCCGGTCGGCGAACACGGATGACGCCCGCCGGCGGATCGGCCTTCGCCGCCGCCCATCGGGTGACTCACCGGGTTCTGGGCCACGCCGCGTTGATGCGGCTTCTTGCCCATCCAGCGTTTTCGCCCGGCTTTGCCGAGCGAAATGTTCATGTGGTCGGCATTCGAGATCGACCCGATGCTCGCCCGGCAACTAATCGGCACCCGGCGAATTTCTCCGCTCGGCAACGTCAGCTGAGCCCATTAACCTTCTCGGTTCGTCAGCGTCGCGCTGCAGCCGGCGCTCCGGCAGATCTGTCCGCCGCGACCCGGTAGCATCTCGAGATTGTGCACCTCGAGGCCCAGTGGGATTCGACCGAGCGGCAGACAGTTGCCGACCCGAGCCTCCGCGTCCGGCCCCGACGACACGGTGTCGCCGGCCTTCAATCCGTCCGGGGCCAGGATGTAAGACTTCTCGCCGTCCGTGTACTGGACCAGCGCGATGCGGGCCGATCGGTTCGGATCGTACTCGATGCTCAGCACCGAGGCGGCGACGCCGTCTTTCTTGTTCCGCTTGAAATCGATCAAGCGGTACATCTTCTTGTGCCCGCCGCCACGGAACCGGACGGTGATCACGCCCTGGTTGTTGCGGCCGCCCTTCTTGGGGCGCGGCACGAGCAACGACTTCTCCGGCTTGTTCTGCCGGGGCGTCGTACACTCGGCGAAGTCGCTCACCGACCCGCCGCGTCGCCCAGCGGATGTCGGTCGATAGATTCGGATGCCCATTGTTTGCTCTCAGCTATCGGCTATCAGCGTTCGGATCGGCTCAGTTCTTGCTGACGGCCAACAGCCGACAGCCAACAGCCCTTAGAAGAAGTCAATCTTGTCATCTTCGTGCAGCGTGACGATCGCCTTCTTCCAGTCGGCCATCTGGCCCATCTTGAACTTGAAGCGCCGCTTCTTGCCGTGGCGAATTTGGGTCGTCACATGTTCGACGCGGACGTTGAACATTTCCTGGACGGCCTTCTTCACATCCGTCTTGGTCGCGTGTCGATTCACTTCGAACGCGTAGGCGTTATAGCGCGTGCTCTGGTGGGTGCCCTTCTCGGTGACGAGGGGACGCAGAACCACCTGATACGGCCGCAGTTCGATGCCCGGCTTGCCCGGCTTGTGCTCGAACCGCAGCTTGTTCTTCCGGCGATACTTCACCGGACGCGGTCGTGTTTGCATGACTACTTCCCGATTTCCACGCTTGAATTCAGCTCGACTTCGCCCGCAGCGATTCGAGGGCCGCCTTGGTCAGCACCAACTTCCGCGGCCGCAGGACTTCGTAGGCGTTGAAGGCCGACGCCGGCAGGACGCGAACGCCCTCCAGGTTCCGGGCCGATCGATACACCACGTCGTCCTGCTTTTCCGTCCCAATGAGCAGGCTCACGTTCTTCTTCTTCGGCTTGGTGATCGGCTGGCCTTCCATCACCGTGGGGGCCGGGCCGGCCACTTCGCGAAGGTTCAGCGCCTTCAGGATGCCGGCCATTTCCTTCGTCTTCGTGCCCGCGAGCCCGAAGTCGTCGACGACTACCGCTTGGTTGTCGCGGATCTTCGCGAGGATCGCCATGCGCGTCGCCGACTTCAAAGCTTGCTTCGGCAGGGCGTATCGGTATTCGCGCGGCTTCGGGCCCTTCGCGGTGCCGCCGCCGCGCCGCTTGTTCGTCCGCTTGGTGCCGGCGCGGGCGTTGCCCGTGCCCTTCTGGCGGAACAGCTTCTTCGTGCTGCCGGCCACTTCACCGCGGCGGAGCGTGTGATGCGTACCCTGGCGTTGATTCGCCTCGTACATCATCACGGCTTCGTGCATGAGGCCGGCCGAAATCTTGCCGCCGAAATCGGCCGCATCGACCGCCACCGTCCCGACCTCTTGGCCTTGACGATTGAAGACGGGCACGTTGAACGTGCCAGTCACGGTCTCGGTTCGCGGGGACGCCATCGCAGTGATTCCTCGCCCGTCGCGCCGGGCACGGCC
>JANLUE010000452.1:0-2978 GCA_031363325.1 Gemmataceae bacterium | reverse complement strand
CCATTCGCACGAGGTTCCGTGGGACAGGTTTACAACCTGTCCCACGGAAACCTCACCATCGACTAACAACGTTGGTCAGAGAACCATTCGTAATACGACGGCAAATCGTGAAATCGTAAACTCCCGCCTAACGAACGAGGTTCCGTAGGACAGGTTGAAAACCTGTCCTACGGAACCCTCGTACGAATGGCGGGCGAAATGTGAATTGTGGCCCACGCCTCGGGCATCATCCATCGCGACCTGAAGCCGGGGAACATTTTGCTGTCCGGACGTTGAACCCAAAGTCGCCGACCGCGGGCTGGCGAAACGGTTCGGCCCCGCATCGTCACAGGAGCGCGACCTGACGGCCACCGGCGCGATCCTGGGCACGCCGTCGTACATGGCACCCGAACAGGCCGCGAGCAGTCGCCGCGTCGGCCCGGCCGCCGACGTGTATGCCTTGGGCGCGATCCTTTGCGAATTACTCACCGGCGCGTGCTTAGCCCGGTCACGCCGTGGACCTCGAAGCGATTTGCCCGCGTTGCCTGATCAAGTGGAACTGATTGAAGATAATCGACGACATCCATTTTTGTAAATTGCCGTCAGTCGCCGTGCTTCTTCCGCAAGCGGGCCGACAGCCGCAGGATCCACTGGCCGCGCTCGAATTCGTTCAGCCAGTCCTGGGCGACTTGCACGAGCAGCGGGTCGGTCGCGACGCCGATCCCGGTCGGGCAACTCTCGCCGGCGGTGTCGCGCATCATCTGGCGATACTTGGCCAACGTGCGCTCGCCGTAGCGAAGCACCTCGAAGCCATCTTCGCTGAAGATCGCGATCACCGGAACGCGCTTGCCGCCGTTGATCGACAGGGCTTCCTGAACGTCCGCGTGATCGGCATTGTCCAGGTAGCGAACTTTGATCGTCGGCGCGGCGGCCGCGAAGGCGTCGAAGATCGGGCACTGGCCCGAACAGTCGCCGCACCAGGCGCCGGCGAGCACGAGTACGTTCATCTCGCGCGTGAATCCCGCGAGGAGTTGCGTTTGACCCGGCGTGAGCTTGACGGCATCGGCCGTCGCCTTCCAACGGGCCTGATGAGCTGGCGAGCCGTACTTGGTCAGGAACGCATCCAACGGGAGCGCATGAGCGAATTTGTCGAAGAGGTTCATGATGACTCGATTGTAGGCGCGATTACTTGCCGAAGGTCACGACCAGCGTGGCGTAGTTGCGAAGCTCTTCGTATTTCTTGCCGCCCTGTTCGCCCGCCTTTGGCTCGGCCACATTGAAGTACGCCCCGTACTGGCCGGGCTTGTCGAACGATTCGGTCAGGCCGTTCTCGTCGGTCGCGGCGACTTTCTTCTTCTCTTCGCCAGGGACCATGACCGTCACATCGACCTTGGCGGCTGGCTTGCCGTTTGAGATCGCTTTGAAGCGAAGCTTGCCCGATTCGACGATCGGCACGATTTCGACCGGCACGCGCTCGCCGACCGTCGCCTGGGCGGGCGACGGAATCTCCCCCACGATTGACTTCGGATGGTAGCGGAGGAAGAATGGTTTGCCCTCGCCGCGTTGAAAGACGCCATAGTCCGTCGAGCCGGTGACGATCTTCGCGCCGGCGGGCACTTCGAAGGTGTAACAGTTCGTGGCCTTGTCGTGGGCCCAGGTGAGATCGGTCGCCTTGCCATCGACGAGCGCGACCAGCTTGGTGGTGGCGATCTTGTCGACGGGCACCTGTTCGTCCGGCTTCAACGAATCGCTGAACACGGCTTTGCCTTTGCCCGCGCCGTCCGGTACGAGAAAGACAAAGTGGGCCGAGGCCGGGAGGGCAAACGCCAGCGTCAGACTGGCGGCGATAATCGATCGAAACATTGAGTTGTCTCGTTGGTTGTTGATTCCGGAAGCAGAACGCGCGGAGCGGATCAAACCGAAAGATTGATAGCATTGTACGCGAACGGCCGCGAACTACGGGCGGGGCTTCAGGCCACCGCGTTGAACGATTCAATCGGGAGCCGGTCCGCAAGCTCCGACACGTCGGCGGCCCAGAACCAATCGAGGCCCGTGCCGCCGGTCAAGGCGTCGGTACTGGCCGAATCCGCAGTCACGGTCAGGCGCTGGCTGATATCGACGAGGGTCGCACGCCGCCGGGGGTTGTACGCCAGCAAGACCCTGGCGAACGAATCGGTCACTGGGTTCGTGAGGGCCACATCGCCATCGAACAGAATGTCATTCCCGGCCGCCCCAATCAACATGTCGATGCCGAGTCCGCCGGCAAGCAAGTCGTTTCCGGAGCCCCCGTCGAGCGAGTCGGCCCCGCCACCGCCAAAAAGAATGTCGCGCCCGGCCCCGCCCATGATCCAATCGGCCCCGTTGCCCGAACTCAAGAAATCGTTGCCCGAGCCACCGTCGATGAAGTTTCCACCGGACCCCGCGGTGACCGAATCGTTCCCGGAGCCGGCCTCCACTTGATTTCGGCCGTTGCCGAGTGCGATCGAATCGTTGCCGACCCCCGAATCGATCGAGTTGTTTCCATCGCCCGCTGAAATGACATCGTTGCCGCGACCCGCGCGAAGCACATTGTTCCCGGCCCCGCCGATCAAAGTGTTCAGGCCGTTTCCGGCTTCGAGGATATCGTCTCCGGACCCGGCCCCCGAAACTTCGTCGCCGATCAACGTGTCGGCCCCGGAACCGGTGCGCAAGATGTCCGACCCCGTTCCGCCAACAGCCCGGACGGGCAAGGTCAACGTGCTGGCGTCGAGTCGATCGTCGCCTTCGCCAAGAAGTACTTCGACGCGACTGAATCGCGGAGTTCCCGGCGCCGGGAGCAACAGTTGATTGAACGACCCGACGGGCGTGAGCATCTCCACGAGCAGCCCGACGCGGCCCGAACGGCGAATTCGGACGACGTCCGCCCCGCTCGAGCCGGCCACGGTGAGCACGCCGCCGGACACCTGAATCAACGGCCCACGCGTCAGACTCACGGTCCGTACCGGACTGTCGGCGGTTCC
>JANLUE010000497.1:0-6932 GCA_031363325.1 Gemmataceae bacterium | reverse complement strand
CCAACCTACGCCTCGCGGCTTACAAGGCTTCGGCGCGTCATCAGCGAAACTCCCACCAAAACCGCGAAACTCAACGGGATCGTCACGAGCCCCGGTTGGCTGAACGGGACCGGGGAGTCTTCCGCCTTCCAACCGTACACGTCCTTGAACGTGTCGCCGCTCAGCAGGATCCACGCCAGCGACGAGAGCATGCCAACGACGATCGACGCCACGATCCCCTGCCGGGTTGTTCGTTTCCAGAACAGCAACATAATCAGGGCGGGTAGGTTCGCCGAAGCCGCCACGCTAAAGGCCCAGCCGACCAGAAAGTTCACGTTCATTCGTTCGAAGACGATCCCCAATACGACCGCAACACAGCCAACGCCGATCGCCGCCAACTTGCCGATGCGAACTTTGGCACCGTCCGCCAACTCAAGTTTCAAGAACCCGGTCAGCAGATCGTGAACGACCGCCCCGCTCGCGGCGACGATCAATCCGCTCACCGTGCCGAGCACTGTTGTAAACGCGACGGCCGAGATCAGTGCGAACGCCAACTCGTTGAAGCTGCGCGCCAACAGGGGGGCCGACATGTTCGAGTTCGAGACGTCGAGCGCCCCGCCGGTCATCGCGCCGAGGCCGAGGTAGAGCGTCAGCACGTAGAAGCAGCCGATCGCCGCGATGCCGACGACCGTGCTCTTGCGGGCGGCGGCCGCGTCCTTCACGGTGTAATAACGAATCAAGATATGTGGAAGTGATGCCGTCCCGCAGAACAGCGCGAGCATCAGCGACAGAAAGTTCAACTTGGCCGGGATCGAGTCCTTTTGGAGACCGGCGAACGTTGGGCTGTTGCCGGGCTTGAGGATGTCCTGCCCGGCCGTCGGCTTCGGCGAGTAGGTCGTGGTCGCCCCGTCGGCCGACTTCTTCGATGTCCACAGGACAATTTCACTTTCGCGGATCGTCGACAAGAACTCGAGCGGCCCGAGTGGCCCCGTTGACGTTTGCCCGTTCGGCAACTTGCTGACGTGCCCGACCGGCCGCAAGTCCGCCTGACCTTCGCCCTTCCCGTGCGGCAATCCGTTCACGAGCTTCTGGCCGTCGGCGTTCGTGGTTACTGTTTGTGGTGCACTCGCCTCCGGACTCGTGTCCGCCGTCAAACCTCGCTGAAGGATCAACACCGTTAGGCCGGCACTGAAGATCAACAGCAGCGAACCCTTCAAGAATTGCACGTACGTTGTGGAAGCCATCCCGGCCGTTGCGACGATCAACGTGACGACCGCCCCGACCGTGACGACCCCAGCCCAGTGCGGCAGGCCGAGCAACGGCTTGATCAACACGCCGGCCCCAACCATCTGCGGGATCAGATAGAAGATACTCACAACCAATGTGCTGATCGCCGCGGCCAGCTTGATGCCGCGCGACTGGAACTGCTTGTCGAGCGCGTCGGCGAACGTGTACTTGCCGAGCCGCTTCAGTGGCTCGGCCACCACGAACAGGGCGACGACCCAGCCCGCCAAATACCCGATCGAATACAGGAACCCATCGTATCCGTAGAAGGCGATCATTCCGCAAATGCCGAGGAACGACGCAGCCGAGAGGTAATCGCCCGCGAAGGCGATGCCGTTCACGAACCACGGCACACTGCCGCCGGCCGCGAAGTACCCGGCCGTCGTCCGGGCTCGTCGTCCCAGGTAGAAGCTCAACCCAAGTGTGACGGCCACGAACAATCCGAAGATCGCGACCGCAACCGACGATGGCTCGTGAATCACGCGCGATCCCCCGTCGGGTTTCGGCAAAATCGCGCGTAGACGAGCGCCAACGCAATCGCCCCGGCGATCAGCAACAGCCCGGACGCGACCGCCCAATTCAATCCGAACAACGGCACGCCATCCATCAGTTCCGGCCAGAACGCGTTCACGATCATGTAGGCCGCGTAGCCCGCGAGATAGATCGCGAACAACACGAGCCCGAGCCGGGCGTTGTGCCGTTCGACGACAAGATCGCGCGCCTCGGTGGGCGCAGTCGGATGATGCATCGGCGGAGAGCTCCGGGGCGGGGCGCGTGCAGTGGATGATATCCACCGGGTGGCCGACTCGCTCCGCGAGTCGGAACGGGCGGAAATCTGGGAACTTCTCGGTTTCTCGACCTACTTGGGTTGACAGTGAACGTGCGTCCAGTTATTGATTAGGAGGCTTCGCTCGTCAACTCCTCGATGCTGGTGTCCGCATGAATTCGATTCCCGAAGGGCGGGACACCGCCACCCCTGAAGTTCAAATTGACGCTGATATTCGCCGTAAATCCCGGCAAAAATCGACGCTCACGGCCTCGCCCGTCCGACTCGACGACGAGGCCCGCCAACGAGTCGTCGAGTACATCGGCCTGGCCTATCAGCTGGCGATTCGCTTTTCACGCCATCGAGCCCGCGACGTGCCGCCCGAAGAGTTGATCGCGGAAGCGAAACTCGCCCTGACCTATGCCTCGGGCCGTTACGACTCGACGAAACAGGTCCCGTTCTCGGCCTACGCCACCATGGTGATCCGACATCGCCTGATCCAGGTGGTCTTGAATTGGCGACGCGGCCCCAAAGTCCGACGCCTGCCCCTCGTCCTCAACGGCACCGTCTGGGACCCGCCGGACAACGAGATCGACACCACGCCCGAAACGAACGATCTGTGCGACCGCATTCGCGCCGCCCTACCGAAGCGCTGGTACGCCGTGCTGTACCTCTACTACGGCGAAGGCCACACCCTGGAAGAAATCGGCGGCCGACTGGGAGTGTCCCGCGAACGCGTGCGACAGATCGTCCACCGAGCCCGGCGACGGGCGCGAGAGCGGTTCCCCGACGCGACGGCGATTTGATTTTGTCGGTGAACAGCGAATGCACCGCGCGGAGCACGCCGCATAGATTCTTTGCATTCTGCCGCCACACCTAGTGCTGTGTCACACCTTAATCGTTGGGTTGGAGTCATGGATTTAGCCTGCCATTTACGTCAAACGGCGCTATCCCAACCCAACTATTAAGGTGTGACAAGACACTAGGGTTCTACCCGACGATGAAGGTGTCGCGTACGTTAGTTTCGCGACTGAGTCTGAGTTCTATCACGGCTTGATTACCGGTCTCACACGAGAATCCGATGCCGAAAGCAAAGTCGGACTTTCTTGAATTTGTTCGACAGGTCGTGAAAGGCGACGGCGACGAAGTGTCGCGCCGTCTGTCGGCTCGTCCCGAATTCGCCACCGCGCCGGCGGAGGTCGGAGCGACCCGTCAGGGCGTGGCCGAATATTTTTTCAACGAGATCGCCCACTACATGTACGCCCGCGATACGGCCCTCCATATGGCCGCCGCCGCGTTTCGGCGTGCGGTCGCCGAGTTGCTGGTGACACACGGTGCGGATTGCCACGCGAGGAATCGTCGCGGCGCCCAGCCCCTTCACTACGCGTCGGACGCGAACCATTGGGATCCGTTGGCCCAGGCGGAGACGATCGAATATCTCTTGTCGGTTGGCGCGGACGCCAACGCCCTGGACAAGAGCGGCGTGTCGCCGCTGCACCGAGCGGTGCGAACGCGGTCGTTGCCCGCGGTCCGAGCGTTGCTCGATGGTGGAGCGAACCCGAAGGCACCGAACAAGGCCGGATCCACGCCGTTGCACCTCGCCGTTCAAACCACCGGGCGGGGCGGCAGCGGTTCGGACCATGCGCGCGAGCAACAGGCGGGCATCATCGGGCTGCTGCTGGAACGCGGCGCCAGGCCGACCGATAAGGACGGTCGCGGCAAACGGGTGCGGGAGTCGGCGACGACCGAATGGATTCGAACGTTGCTGAATGGTGGGGCGGGTTAGTTGAAAATCGAGGGGGTGAATTGCCCCGAATCCAATCGAAAGGAGCAAGCGATGCCGAACATCATCCGTTTCCACCGCGTGCTGCGGGCGTCGCCTGAGAAGGTTTATCGGGCGTTTCTCGACGCGGATGCGAAAGCCCGGTGGCTGCCGCCGAACGGGTTCACGTGCAAGGTTCACCACCTGGATGCCAAGGTCGGCGGCACCTACAAGATGTCGTTTACGAACTTCACGTCCGGCAAGAGCCACTCGTTCGGTGGGACGTACCTCGAACTCGTGCCGCAAGAGCGCATCCGCTACACGGACAAATTCGACGACCCGAACCTGACCGGCGAAATGCAAACGACGATCACCTTGAAGAGGGTCTCGTGCGGGACCGAGTTGAACGTCGTGCAGGAAGGGATACCGGACGTGATCCCACCCGAGGCCTGCTATCTCGGCTGGCAGGAATCACTCCTGCACCTGGCGCTACTCGTCGAGCCGGAGATTCCGGACTAGCGTTGCGAACGCGTGGAAGCCGCACTGGTCGAAGGCCCCGCGCGGCACCCCGATGAGGATCGGCAAGCCGGCCGGACGCTCAACGACTCTTGGCCAGATGGCTCATCTGCGGGGCGTTCGCTTGGAAGTCGCCCGAGGGCTGGATCGAGAGCGGGTCCGAGCCCCACCATTCGCCGCCGCCCCAGGCACAGGCGTCCAGGCCCGCTTCGTCGAGGACCGCGACGAACTTCGCCAGCACCGGTTGCCAGGCCGTGTCGCGGGGCACGCCGTACTCGCCGATGAAGCCCTTCACGCCGTTCGTGCGACACCATTCGACGAATGCCTTCAGCCGAGTGGCACCGCGTTCGATCAACGTTGGGTCGTCGGCCAGTTCCGCCGCGAACGACCGGAGATATCGGCCGCTGCCATCGCGATCGAAATAGCAATGGGCTTCATACGCAATGTTGTTCGCCGGGTCGCGAATCCACGCCGAGCCGTTGGCGGTCGCAAACGTCTGGGACTTCGACCAGTCGTTGCCCGCGACGAGAATCGTTCGCGTGTCGCCAGTCGAGCGGATCGCTTCGACGGCCAACTGCGAGATGCCCTTCCAGTCCGATCGCCCCATGTCGTGCGGTTCGTTCATCAGGCCGAACGCCTGGACGGCCGACTCGCCGCGAAACGCCTCGGCCAGGCGACGCCAGAAGTCGGCAAAGTGCTCGCGCGTTACAGGCCGCGTGCCGCCGACTTCTTCGTCGATGACGCACTCGCGACGACGACCGTCGGTCGCGAGCGTGTAGCGCCCATAGTTATGCAAATCGATGATCGCGGACCCGCCGTGCTTTCGCGCCCATCCGACGGCCACCTTCAGTCGCGAGAGTTCGAGCCCATCGAGATCACCCCCGAGTCGGGGCTGCAACCGTTCCCAGCGGACCGGGATACGAATGAGCGAAAGTCCATTTTCGCATAAGTGTCGCGTGGTGCGTTCGGTGTTAAACGTATAGTCGCGGCCGAATTGACCGGGGGTCGCGTTCGAGAAGCCGGCCTTCTCGACGCCGAACTCCGCACCCGAGATCGAGACGCCGCGCCGAACCGTGAGCGGCTTCGCTTCGATCGGCGTGGGGACAACCGAGGCGGCCAGGCCGGCGAAGGCGAAGACGGTCCCAGCGGCAGCATAGGCAATTCGGCGAGTTCGCATCGTGCACCCCGGTTCATCCGCGAGCAAGAATTTGTGCCGGGAACGAGTGGTTCATCGCCCGGACCTGAACAGCTAAGCCCGGATCGGTCGCGGAACGCACGATAAAGAATCTGAAGAATCGTCTCGCCTGCCGGGATTGTTGGCGGGCCGCGAAAAAGTTCAGGACGGGCGAAACGTGACGTTGACCGAACGCGAAGTGGCCGAGATGGTGTTCGCTGCCCGGGCCGGCGACCGGGCGGCGCTCGGCGATGTGCTCGAAGCGTTTCGGCACTATCTGTTGGCCGTCGCGCGCCGCGAACTCGACCTCGTGCTCTCCGCGAAAGCGGGCGCGTCCGATCTGGTGCAAGAAACCTTCCTCGAAGCCCAGCGCGACTTCGCACGCTTCGCTGGCATGACGGAGGCCGACGTTCAAGCTTGGCTCCGGCGCCTGCTTCTGAACAACCTGTCGAACTTCCATCGTCGCTATCGGAAATCGGCGAAGCGTTCGGTTCGCCGCGAGATCGACCTGGCGCGAACGGCGGACCCGGCCGACTTGCTCGAAGCGCCAACCTCGGCGGACGAGGCCGAGGATCGCGAACAGGGGGAAGTCTTGCGCGGCCTCATCGCCCGCCTGCCCGATGAACAGCGAACGGTGCTGGGCCTGTGGTTCGATGGCCGACCGTTCGACGAGATCGGCACTGCCATCGGCAAGTCGGCCGGCGCGGCGCGCATGACGTGGGCCCGCGCGGTTGAACGCCTCAAGTTGGATTGGCCGAAGGATCCGTGAAGGCGGGTCCGCCTGTATCGATCGACCCGAATGCAGCGTTCGATTCGCCCCGGCACCGAGTTCGATTCCAAAGCTCCATCGCATTCCGATTGCCATTCGATCCGGGCGCGGGAACGCTTGCCCCATCGGTTTCGATCCGCAATCGCCCAAGCGAATAGGAGCGTTCGCATGTATAGCGTCGTCCTGATGGCCGCCTTGTCGGCGAGCCCGGACGTGCCCCAAGCCCTGTTGTGCCCAGTCAGTCCGTCCCGGTACGGCAGCGGCTTCTGGTCGAAGAAGAACTTCTTCGATTGTTGCGCGCCGGCTCGGTACGGCTGGGTGAACTGTTGGAACAAAGGGTTCGGCGCGTATCCGGGCGGCGGGCGCGGGTTCAGCGGATCGTGCGCTCTGTCCTACGGCACGTTCTTCAATCCGGGGCCGTGCGCCTGCGGGCCATGCGGGTCGGGCGGATATTCCACTGGCGCGAGTTGCGGAACCAAGGGCTGCGGCATCTGCGGCTATGGCTGGGGGCTCGGCCATCAGCCGGCCTACTACACGTCGGTCATTGGTTGCCCGCCGCGCGTCAGCGCTCCGCCATACGCTCACTACACACAGTGCAATCCGTGTTGCACGAACGGCCACTTCGCGTTCGATAGCGGCCTGATCGGCCATTCACATGGTGTCGGCTACGCGGGCTTTGGAG
>JANLUE010000405.1:0-2013 GCA_031363325.1 Gemmataceae bacterium | reverse complement strand
CTTGGGTCCGAGCGTTGAGCAACTTCAACGTCGTCTTCAACAGCTTGCTGGACCTGAACCGGTCGAGGCGGCAAGTCGAGCGGCGGGGCTGGGAACTTCCAGCCTTCGGTCTGAACGCGCAACTCAAGCGGCCCGACGCCGCGAACCCACGGGGCGTCGGTCAACATTCGCGCTTCGCGGACGCCGGGGCCGAGCGGCGCGTCGAATCGCGCCAGGCCGGACACGCCGAGCCCGAAGTGCATCTCGATCGGCACGATCTCAAGTTCGGCCGCGACCTCCGGGGCATCGAGCAAGGTCGCGTCGAACGGCGGAAGTTCGTCAGGCCGCACGATTGACCCCCATCTTGCGGGCCTCGCCCATCGCCTCGCGAATGCGCGTGAACGGCTCGGCGAGATCGAGCGCCGAATCGACTCGATCGAGAATCGCCCGGACCCGATCCTCGTCCAGTTCCCACTTCGCTTCGAGAATCAAGGGCAACGACGAACGGACGTGCGGGATGGCCGTGAGCGGGCGGTCGTAGGTCGACGCGGGCACCTGGCCTTCGGGCAACGCGGCCACAACGGGTGCATCCACGCGCGAACGCAACGCCAAAACGTTCGGCGAATCGGTGACGATCAAGTGGGCCGGCGTCGCGGTCTTCTCGACGAGCGTCTTGCCGATCAGGTCGGCACACAGGTATTCGGTGAGAGTCGCGCCATAGAGGATCTGTTGAACCTTGTTCGGCTGGACGGCGGTGCTGAGTCGGAACTCGAGTGGCCGACCCCAGGAGTTCGTGACGAGGTAGCCCCCCAGGTAGCCGGAGCCTTCTCCGAACACCGTGAGAAAACCGATGTGAAGCGTTGTCGGGAGGTCTGTCATGCGGGGAGAGCCTCGTCAACGGTGAAGGCGGTATCGAGTGATCGGGCGGTCGAGGGGATCGGCTTCAGCCGAGAACGGGCTGGCGGCTCGGTTCAGACCGGTAGGCGACGAAATGCCCGCCCCGGTCAACACAATCCGCACAGTTGACCGGACGGGTTGGGCCGAAATGGCGGATTGGTCTCAAGTATTGGGAAGAGCCGAGCTGGAAAAGGGCTCACCGCACGATGTCGAACAGCGAGTCGATCGCGCGGTTCACGACCGTGAGGTACTTCGAGGCCGACTCGACCATGCGTTGATAGGTGAGCAGGTTCACCATTTCTTCGTTGATGTCCACACCAATCACGCTTTGCTCTTGATTTGACAGGTTCGTTTCGAGGTTCGACTGGGCGGTTTGCAACACGTCGAGGTTGCTCACGTTCGTGCCCACCGTTCCGACCGAATCGGCGAAGAACTGGCGGAACGACTGCGTGCCGGCGTTGAACAGACGTTGATCGCGCAGGGCGGAGAAGCGGGCCAGGTTCGAGGTCTCCCCCGGTTGGCCGCTGCGGCTGCTGGCGAGTTTGCTCGGGTCCGCAACGATGTCCGAGCGCATCGCGATGTCCGTCGCGTTCGAGCCGGTGAACAGACCATTGAGCCCGAGGGCCGGCAGAATGTTCGCCGTGTCCGCGTCGGCCGTCACCGGAATATTGAAACTCCCCGCATTCGTGGTGCCGGCACCGAGTCGCACCGAGACGCCGTCCTTCACGAGCAACGGCGAACCCGCGACATAGCCATCGCCGACGTTCAGCGAAGCGATCACCGCGTTGGAACTATCGCGGACTTGAAGCGTGAGGCCGGGCGTCGTGCCAATGATCCCGCTGCCGATCACCTGGAAGCTATAGGTGTCGTTCGCCGCGCCCGAATAGGTGCCCGTCACACTTGGGACGGACGAACCATTCATCACGACCGAGTTCGGGTTGGTCGGCAGTTGGCCGGCGAAGTCGAATTCGAAACCGTTCGCGGCCGCGAGCAACAGCGTACCCGAAGGATCGACCGACCCGCCGACTCGGCCGGCCGTGCCCGCGGTGATCGCGGCCGCGATGTTCTGCAGCGACTGCGTTGCCGGGTCGATCGCGATCGTCGAGAGCGTGCGGACTCCAGTGGCGAGGTCGGTGA
>JANLUE010000381.1:0-2735 GCA_031363325.1 Gemmataceae bacterium | reverse complement strand
GTGCCATCAATGTCGAAGAGGAGTACGCGCATCGGATTAGTTTAGGAAATGCGGGATTTCCAGTGTGGATGAGTTGACGGGCTTCCGATCGTGTCGCTCCGTTTTCTGGGGCGAGTATCGTCCGCCGCTTGAAGTCGCTCAAGCCGCTCTGGCGTTTTGTTCTTCGGGCCAATCGTCGAACCGAACCGCGACCTGTTTCGAGACGCCGCTCTCCTGCATGGTGATTCCGTACAGGACATCGGCATAGGCCATCGTTCGTTTCTTGTGTGTGATCACGATGAACTGCGAACGGTCCGTGAAGTCGCGGATCGTCTTCGCGAGCCGCTCGGTGTTCGCTTCGTCGAGGGCCGCGTCCACTTCGTCGAGAAGACAGAACGGACTCGGCTTGCTGCGGAAAATCGCGAGCAGGAGCGCGACGGCCGTCAGGGTCTTCTCGCCGCCGCTCATCAACGAGATGCCCCGGAGTTCCTTGCCCGGCGGGCGGGCGACGATTTCGATGCCCGACTCGAGTACGTCCTCGGGGTTTTCGAGAACCACGTCGGCCATGCCACCGCCGAACAGTTTGCGGAACAACTCCTGAAAGTGCGCCCGCACCGCGTCGTACGTTTCGGTGAACAGGCGTTTGCTGTCTTCGTTGATCTTGGCGATAATCGACCGCAGCGAACCTTCCGCCTGGGTCAGGTCGGCGATCTGTCCTTGCAACTCCGTGGCCCGCGTTTCGACTTCGGCCAGCTCGGTCAGCGCTTCGAGACTGACGTTGCCGAGGTGGCGCACCTTCTTCTTCAAATCCTCGACTTCCTTGGTCGCGGCCGCGCCGTCCCAGTCGGCCGAGAGCGGTTCGCCCATCGCGATTGGCGACGCCCCGTACTCAGCCGCCAGGTCGAGTTGATAGTCCTCGCGGAGTCGGTCGGCGATCGCCGAGCGGGCGTTGCCCAGATCGCGAGCGGCCAACTCACGGGCGTGAAACCGTTCGATCTGTTCCTGGTTCGACGACCGAGCACCGGCGAGATGCTCGACGATCTTGCGGCGGCGATCGCGTTCGGCATCACGGCGGGCGGTCTCGGCCGCCAGGTGCCGCTCGAAGCCTTCCTTCACACGAAAAGATTCGGCCAGGTCGGCTGACGCCCGTAGAGCGGCGATTTCGCACTCCGTCAAGCGAGCGCGTTGGATGCCGAGATGGCGTTCCGTTCGACCCGCCTCGATTCGCCCCCGGCCCAGGTCCGCTTCGAGTTTCTGGAACGACTCGCGCAGGGCCGACAGGCGTTGCGACGTTTCCGCCAAGGCGACTCGGGCGGCCGTCTGGTCCTTCTGGCGGTTCGCGCGCTCGAGTTCCTGGCCGCGAATCGCTTGCTCGGCCGACTCCATTTGAATCTTCAATTCGTCCGCTTCGCGTTCGGCCGTCTCGGCGTTCGTTCGCGTTTCCCGCCAGAACGACTCGAGCCGCTGAATCTCCTCGTCGAGCATTTCGCGTTCTTGCCGGACCAGGGCGATGTCGTCGCTCAGGCGTTCGCGTTGTTGGGTCGCCTTAAGAATCTCCGTCTGCAGGTCGGCGGTCTTCGACGCGAGGGCCCGAATCTCTTCTTCGAGTCCGTGGATCGGACCCGTCAACGCTTCAGCCCGATCGCGAACGTCGGCGAGCCGGCGTTCGCTCGCGCCGATCTCCGCGTCGAGCGCGGCCGCCTGAGTTCTCAGCTCGCGAAGCTCGCTCTTCCGAGACAGAATGCCCGCCTCGGCGCGATGGGGGCCAACGGTGAGCGTGCCATCCGCGTCGAGCCGCTCGCCGCCGCGGGTGATGAACTTGAACCCCCCGAGCGTCGGGGCGAGTTGCCGGGCCTCGGCCAAATCGTCGACGATCGCGGTTCGGCCGAGCAACTGACGCGGCAGGCCCGCCAGTTCCGGCACGTCGCAGGTCACCCAGCGGTCGGCCGTGCGACCATCGATGCCCGGCGGCAAGTCCGATTCGAGCGGCAAGAAACTGACCCGACCGACGAGCGGAATGGGTCGATCGGCGAGGGCGAGTTCCAGCGCACGAGGGTTGCGGACCACGAAGTGCGATGCGACATCGCCGAGCGCCACGTCGATCAACGGGGCGAGGTCGCGGGGCACGCGCAGCGAATCGGCCACCAGACCGATCAAGACGCGGGCGAGGGCCGACGTGCCCGAATTCAGTTCGGCCAGCACGTCGCGAACGCCGGTGCCGAGCCCCTCCTGACTGCGCTCGAGCCCTTCGAGTACGTCGATTCGGCCGGTCAATCCACTTCGGCGTACTCGCAAATCCTCGAGCGCTTCGACAAGCGCGTCGGCCTGGGCTCGAAACGCATCGCGTTCGCGGCGGCGATCGTCGAGCGCAGGGCGGGCCAATCCCAACCGCGCTTGCAAGTCGGAGTCCTTCTGCCCGAGCGCGTCGAGCACGCGGCCGACGGCGGCCAGTTCGGCGGACTTCGCTTCGCCTTCGCGACGTTTGCGGTCGCGGTCGCGATGAAATTTGTCGAGTTGCGTCTTGGCCCCGATCGCTTCGCTGTTCAACGCGGCGGCCCGGCCGACCAGATGAAACTGCCGATCGCGGCCTTCGCTGATTTGCTTGCGCAAGCGGTTGAGGGCCGACTCTGTTTCCGTCACGGACGCATCGAGTTCGGCCACGCGGGCCCGGCGTACTTCCGCTTCGCCATCGGCCGACGCGACTTCGTCGCGAGCCCGGGCGGCCGCCGCTTCGAGCCCCCGGATCGCTTCGGCCA
>JANLUE010000358.1:0-3750 GCA_031363325.1 Gemmataceae bacterium | reverse complement strand
CGATCACCGTGCCCAGTCCGAGGTAGTTGTACCCCTCGACGGCCTGCGCCGCGACCGACACGCCCGTCAATCGACTGATGTTGTCGTTCAATCCCGCCGCGTAGGCGTAGTTCACCGTCTGCGCATTGGGGTAAGTGATCTGCGTCAAGCGACTGTGGTTCGTCGAACCCGTCGGGGCCCACGAGTAGGCGTATTGCGTCTTCAGGGAAGTGCCCGTGTTCACGACGCCGTTGTGGTTCTGGTACTCGATCGTGAGTTGACCCAAGCCATTGTAATCGCGCTGCACCTGGTTCACAACCGTACCCGCGCTGGCCAAGTTGTAGCTCGTGAACAGGTACGCGTTCTGCTGACCGTCGTACGCCGTCTCGAGTCGGAGCACCGCGTTGTTCACGCCCGCGCCGAGGGTCGTCACCGCGTCGCTGATCGGCCGGCCGACCACATCGTACGCGAACGTGTGCACCGTGCCGTTGCGATCGGTCGATGTGAGAACCTCGCCGATTGCATTCAACGTGATCGTCTCAACTTCGGTGGCGCTCGGCAACCCGGTGCTCGGGTCCGGCTGCTTCGTCTTCTTCGCCACGTCGAACGCGTCGAACCCATCCCCCGTCGTTTGGCTCACGCCGTACACCGTCTCCGTCGTCTGCTCGCCACCGCCCGTCAGCTTCACCCGCAGCTTCGTCTGGCCGGCCGGCGAATACTCGTACTCGACCGTCTTGTCGTCCACGTCCGACACAATTCCGTTCACATAATTCTGAATCGACTTCGTCGTTCGGCCCAGGTCGTCGAAATAGAGTCGGCTAACCAGGCCGCGCGGGTCCGTCGATTGATACGCTCGGCCCGCCGAGTCGAAGGCCGTGCTGCCAACCAGCACCGTGTCGCTCCGGGCCGGCACCGTCGCCGGCCTTGTCCACACGGCCGCCGCGTTCGTCCCCACGTCCACCGTGTCCGTCAACCGATCGCCGACATCGTAATAGAAGCCGTTGTAACTCACGCGCGCCAGCACGCCCGTACTGGCCGTGCCTAACGCCCCCGTCCCGCTCGCCGTGTGGAACCGCTGCCGACTCAAACTCACCAACACCCGGCTGTCCGCGTCGTACGTCGTCTCGCCCTGTTCCAAGACCGTGTCGCCGGTCACGTTGAACGCATCGGCCCACGTCGCATCGCCCCCGCCGTCCGACACGTAGCTCGCCGTCACGCGACCCACGCCGTCGTACGTCGCCTTCGACACCAGTCCGCCCGGACCGCCCACCCCGCTCGACTTCGCCACCTGCCCGCGCTTGTCGAACCACGTGTTCGACTTCAACGCATTGGTCGACACCACGAACGTGACCGGGTCGACGCCGTACGACTCCGTCAAATACGCACGGCCCAGCTCGTCGAAGTACGCCTTCGACTGGCCGCGCAACGCCGTGGCCGCCGGCGCGTCGGGCACGCCGTCGGCCGGGGTCGTATCAACCAAACTGATTGTGTCGCCGTCGTACAGTCGCGTCTGCGTCGCCTGCCCCAAATTGTCCAGATCGGTGTACGTCAACGGCCGATTCAACGACGTGCTCTCGCTCGCCTCGACACCGCCCTTCGACGCCACCGCCCGGTTCCGCCAGTCGAACCACGTCTGGCTCACGCGGTTCGCCGCCCCGCCGCCGGGAAAGCTCGTCGACTTGGTCGCGTTCCCGTCCCCGACCAGCCCGCCGTCGTACTCGACCTCGCGGACCTTCACCATGTTCGCCGGGGCCGTGTTGTTCGTCGGCGACCAGAACCCGCTCGCCGGCGTATCGTTCGTCCCCACCCACTCCGACACCGCCCGACCCAGGAAGTCGTACACCGTCCGCGAAATCGTCCCCGCCGGGCTCACCGTCCGCTCGAGCCGCCCGCGCTTGTCGTACTGATACAGCGTGCGATAGAAGTTCGTGTTCTGCACGCCGTCGTATACACGAGCCCGGACAGGTTGAATCGCTAAACGTCAACCGGCTAACCAGTCCTCTGCGAGTCTCTCAACAGATAGGCTGTGTCAAGTCGTAGGCCGTGCTGCCGAACAGCGCCATGTTCGCAGTCTCAACCTCGGATGATTTCAATCAATGCCGTCTCGTTTGTTCAATTCGAATCGTTAGGGGATCAAGGACGACTTCGGGACTACCTTCGACGTTAAGTTTCGTGACTAATTCAAAGGCGCCAGTTTTTGCGCCGGAGTATTCGGAATTGAAAGACTTGAGGTCGGCAGGATAGATCGAATCTACCTTAAACGTGCGCTTCGATCCCGATTCCGCCCAATGGATGTCGAATCGACTCGCAAACCAGACCATTTTTGAGTTTGCGTCGCGAAGCTCGAATTCCACTGACTTCGGGAGCCGGGCCTCGGAGCCAATTCGAGAGATCGTCAATTCGCATGGTATTGGCACACTTGGAGAATAATGAGTGCCAAGCAACTCCAAAGTAGCAGTTCCGAACTGTTCGTCAATTGAGGTCGTCAACGGAGGCTTCGTGTCGTCGTTGTTTAGGCAACCAACGAATAGAACCGAGACCACTATTAGCGACATTAGCTTACGCATGATTCCACCACTGGTTGACTGGACACTCAATGCAAGGCGACCAATTTCATCACTACAAGATAACCGCTCGAAAGAACCATTCATACGTCGACGCATTCGTGATACGGAGTTTCGTTGACAAGGCTGGAAGTGGAACACTGTTCTTGTCCTCGTATTTTTCATCATCACGAACTGCAGGTGGATTCACTTCGATGACATACCCGTGGTCTTTCGTGTCTAACAATAAGTGAGTTAGTTCGTGAATTAACACCTGCGCTTTTCCCGTAGCGTCTTTTTGAAAAAACTGATTTCCTGGGCGCGCATCGATAAAGATTGTATCCGTATTGTATATAAATGTCCACGAAGCGCGAGAAGCGGTTCCATCACTGCCAAAAATTGAATTGCGCGTTCTAGCCCGGAAATACAGTGTGGGCATTTCGGCGTATGCTTTCTTGAATTTTATTAGCATATCCGCTACCACGCAGGCGGTCGTAGCGACGATATCGACATCCGCTTTGTCGGCCGCCTCGACGAAATGATCTTTGACATTCGTTAGAAACGAATTTGCTGCTTTGTTGTCCAGCCATTCTTGAGCCTTCTTCGCCGCTTCATCAATCGCGGTTTGAACAGGACCCATTGCCGCCCAAAGGTCTTTATTCTGCGATTTGGAAAACCGCCACCCTATCGACCATGTCACCAAGCCACTCGGATCGACGGCCCCCATCGGCCCACCCGCATACGCCCGGTACAGGTCCATGTCCCCCGCGCCAAACCCCATCGGGTCGAGCGAGGTCCACCGACCCTGCGCCGGGTCATAATCCCGATTCCGCGCATGGTACTTCCCAGTCGTCGCGTCCCACTTCAGGCCTTGGTGCAAGCGGTCCCAGGCGTAGAGGGTGTTCGCGATCGAGGCGTACGCGCCGTCGTAGTAACTCACCGTGCCGTACGGGTCGTAGACGTAGCGCTCCTGGACCGTGCCGCTTGAATTGATCAGGCTGGTCACGTTGAAGTTGGCGTCCTGGCTCACCCACTGGCGTTGTTCCAGCGAGCCGTCGCTGTTTGAGTCGCGGTCGCGCAGGATCAACGCGTCGACGTACACCGGGCTCCAGACGTATTGACGACGCGCGACGTTCGTCACGCGCTCTTCGACGACATGCCAGTCGGCCGTGTAATACGAAACGGACGTTACACCTGAAGTCAAGTCCTCAATACTGCGATTCAGCGC
>JANLUE010000310.1:0-2829 GCA_031363325.1 Gemmataceae bacterium | reverse complement strand
AACGCCACGCGCGGGGGCGCCCGTACTCCAACCCGACCTGGCGGCATAACCACCCCCATCCCTTCCCAATTTGCCCACCCCCAAATCAAACAGCGGCGGGCCCCGCCACCTCTACCTAGAGGCCCGGCCCCGCGGCAATTTCGCCGAACGAGCTGGTGGATCAAGGTCGAGGGAATGGCCCATTCGAGTTCGGTTGCCCGAACCCGTTGCGATTGTCGCTTTGCTGGCCGATACGGATCATGGTCGACTCGCGGTTGAATTCGATATCAATGTGACGCACCGGTTGGACGAAAGGTTCGCGGTCGACGTAAAGTATTGGCGTGATCACCGTACCCCGACTACCGCCTCGAAGCGCCGACTCCCACAAGGGGACGTACGGCCGCGTGCTCGTCGTCGCCGGCAGTCGGGGCATGAGCGGGGCGGCCGTGCTCTGTGGGTCGGCCGCATTGCGTGGCGGGGCCGGGCTCGTCCAAGTCGCCGTCCCGGACGACATTCAGCCAACGGTCGCGGCCGGCAACCCGTGTTACATGACGACCGGCTTCCCGCACGATGGCCGTTGTTTTTCACGGGACGCTATCGATGGAGTCGTCCAAGCGGCTGGATGGGCCGACGTGCTCGCCGTCGGACCCGGGCTCGGGCAGAGCGAGGCGATCGCTTCGCTAATGTCCGCGTTGATCGAACGAACCGACAAGCCGATCGTGCTCGACGCCGACGGGCTCAATGCCTTCGCGAAGTTGCCGACCAAGAAACGACCGCACCCGCTGATCCTGACCCCGCACCCCGGCGAGTTTGCGCGACTCTGTGGCCGATCATCCGAGGACGTGCGAGACAAGCGCGAGCAACTGGCCATCGCCTATGCGGCCGAGCGATCGCTCGTTCTGGTGTTGAAGGGACATCAGTCAATTGTGACGGATGGCGTTCGCGTTTATCAAAATGACACGGGCAACCCCGGCATGGCGACCGGCGGGACCGGCGATGTCCTGACGGGCCTGATCGCGGCCCTGGTCGGCCAGGGCCTGACGCCGTTCGACGCGGCCGTTATGGGAGTGTGGTCCCACGGCCGGGCCGGCGACCTCGCGGCGACCGAAATGTGTCAAACAGCGCTGATCGCGACCGATCTATTGACGTACTTGCCACGGGCCTTGCGTGAGGTTGGTGGCTGAGTTCCGGATCGCACTATCCCATCGCGATCCACTTGCGGCCGACGACCGATTCACATTCCTTGTGGCACATGACCAGGGCATCGCGCGCGAGTTGGCCGCTCAGGAGTTCCGGCATCTTGCCCGAGGCAGCCCCATCGACGGCGGCCTGGATCTCATCGGTAAACGCGGCCGTTTCCGCTCCGCCACCTGGAAGCGAAACGGGCTCCGACTTGCCGGGCGTGAGCAACGTGAGTGGACTCGTGCCGCTTTCGTAAACGAGTGTCCCCTTCTCGAAGTACAACTCGTAGCCGTGCACGAACGGCCGGCCGCTCATCGCCAAGGCCCCGCTCGCACACGTGATCGCCGGGCCGGTTGGGCCGTAGTCGTACGCCGTGGTCAGGTGTTGCACGACGCCGTTTTCGACGACCCCGGTCGAATGAACCCCCTTCGGCACGCCGCACACCAGGCCAATGAGATGCGTATCGTGGACGTGCAGATCGACGGCCGGCCCGCCGGTCTTCGAAGCATCGCTCATCTCGGCCGACCAGTCGGGCCGGGAGATGACGCGCTTGAAGTGGCCGGCCAAGAGCTTGCCGTAGCGGCCATCCTTGATCGCGTCGGCCGCGAACTTGAATTCCGGGAAGAACGGCAAGACGTGCGCGACCATCAGGAGCTTGCCCGACGAATTCGCGGCCGCGACCATCGCGTCGGCCTGTGCGGGCGTCAGGGCGATCGCCTTCTCGACGAGCACGTGCTTGCCGGCCTTCAACGCGACGATCGCGGTCTCCGGGTGCAGGTGCGTGGGGTTGCAAATGTCGACGAGATCGATGTCCGGGTCGGCGACGAGGTCTTCGATTCGTTCGTAAGTTTTGATGCCCGCGAGATCGACCTGTTGGCCCGGCGGCCCAAAGTTCCCGCGAATGGACCGCCAGTCGCCCGCCAGCTTCGCCTGGTCGCGACTGCACACGGCCGTGAGTTTCGCGCCGCGCAAGCCCTTGTACGCGAGGTAGTGAATCCACCCCATGAACCCGACGCCGACCAGGCCGATGCGAACCATTTCCGTAGCTCCAGACCAAAATGGTCGATTTTAGCGATCCTACGACGTGTTCTTTTCTTACAGACAAGCAGCAGACGGTAGAATGTCTCAAACACTGATGGGAGTTTCCGCCGTGCCACAAACCAAGAAGTTGACTCGCGGCGGAACTCGGCATTCACCTAAGGACGAGTCCAATGGAATTGCGCCGATTGGCGAGGTTTTGTCGCTTGGCGAGGCGGCCGCTTACTTGCGGGTGAGCGAAGATGGCTTGCTCCGAATGATCGAGGAACAGGCTCTTCCGGCTCGGCAAATCGATTCGGAGTGGCGGCTACTCAAGTCGGCAATTCATCGCTGGCTCGGAAGAGAATCTGGCGTCGACACTTCGAAGGCTGCCCAACTGGCCGTGATCGGCTCGTGGAAAAATGATCCTCACGTCGATGGAGAATTGGCGGAGATTCTTCGTCGACGCCGTGCGGCCGCGAGCGAGGATGTCTCATGAAGGTGTTTGACACGGATACGCTCACCTTGCTGCTCAAGCGTCATGATCGAGTGGTCGATCGATGGAGTCGAGAGACGGAACCGCCCGTAATATCGGTGATCACACGCATTGAATTTTTTCAGGGCCGTTTTTCGACGCTACTAAAAGCGACA
>JANLUE010000297.1:0-2273 GCA_031363325.1 Gemmataceae bacterium | reverse complement strand
GTGCCGGCCGAACCGATTGACGGCTCGAGCGCCCAGGCTGCGCTCGCCGCGGGGGATGTCGAAGGGTTGGGGCGGGCCTTGTTCAATCGGCTCGCCGAGCCGGCGTTCGCGCTGTCGCCAACGGTGGCGGAATGGCACCGGCGAATCGAGGCGACCGGCCCGGCCGGAACGCTCTTGAGCGGATCGGGTTCGTGTTTGTTCGCCCTGTGTCGGAACTCCCTGGAGGCCCGACGGGTCTACGACGACCTGTCGAGCGGGGCGCCTCCGGGGGGCGGTTCGTTCCCCCGCATGTTCCTTGTTCGGAGCCGGCCCTGAGACGCCGCCACTGGAATCCAGGAGGTCCACTGTGGTCATCACCGAAGTTCGCATCAAGCTGGTCGAGGAAAACAACGAACGCCTCATGGCCTTCTGCTCGGTCACACTCGACAACGCATTCGTCATCCGCGACTTGAAGATCATCGAAGGGACGAAAGGCCTGTTCGTCGCCATGCCAAGTCGCAAACTGACCGACCGCTGCCCCCGGTGCGGTTCCAAGAACCACCTGCGGGCTCGGCACTGCAACAACTGCGGCAGCCATCTCGACGAAAACCGAGCCCCGCGCGACCACGACGGTCGAGCCAAGCTCCACGCCGACATCGCCCATCCGATCAATAGCGCCTGCCGTGAAGTCATGCAGCAAGCGATCATCAAGTCGTTCCACGACGAGAAGGATCGCGCCCGTCAACCGGGTTACGTATGTACATATGACGATTACGACGGCGGAGACTTCGACTACGAAACGCAGACATACGCGGGCGTGGCGACCGGAGGCAAGTCGGGAAGCTTCCGGGCGCACGGCGGACACGGGTCGCCAGCGCGGGGGACGCACATCGGCACGCAAGACCGCGGTGCGGCTGCGCGAAAGGCGGAAGAAGGATTTGGTGCGGGACTCTAAAAGTGTTTAGCGGTGAGCCCACCGGGCTCACCGCTCCAAACGCTAATTACTTGGTCGGCAGGATCGAGGGGATGTCCTTTTCGATCTTCTCGATGTCGGCGTCCTTCAGTTCGCCCTTCTTGAACGAGTGGTTCGCTTTCACTTTGCGATCGACGTAGAGAACGACCGTGACGTCGGCGTCCTTGGCCACGTTGTAGCTTTTCGGGCCGGCCGGGTTGTCGATGCTCAGGACGGTCTTCTCGATCTTTTCCTTCTCGGCCATGCTGGCGAGGTCCTTGTCCAGGCCGTCCTTGTCGCTCAGGAACACCACGAAGGAACCCATCGAGGCGTCCTTGTTCTTGGCCGTCGCGGCGTCGATCTTCTTGATGAGCTTGGTCAGCTCCGGGCTGTTTTCGCGAGCGAAGACCATGGCCACCGGGTTCTCGCCGTTCACGCAGAACAGGCAGAACTTCTCGCCCTTGTGCTCACCCGTCACGTTGACCGGGTGGAACGGGCCGGGGACTTTCTCGCCCGTTTGCGGGCCCGACTTCAGTTCGCCGGCCAGGACCGGCAGGGACAGGGCGATCGCGGCCGCGGCGGCGGCAAACAGACGGAACTTCATCAGATCGACTCCAGATGTGCTTCGCCGAGTCGGCCAGAGGGAACCATTCCGACCTGCCGACCGGTGACATCCCCGCAGACGCTCCGGGGGAATCCAATATTCTATGAAACGATTTTGCCGGTTGGCCCGAAAACGCGGGTTGGGCTGCCCAATTCGATTAACCAGCCGGTTCGCCGTTGGGTGTTGAAGTCGGTCAACAACCCGCTACGCCTCTCATGAAAGGCGCTCGAACGGCGTTTTGGGTCTATGCATTTCTCACTCGCCCGTAAACGCCGCCCGCGCCCGCTCGCAAACCACGTCGATCAGCTTCGGGTGTCGGCCCAGGGGCTCCGCGAGGACGAACTCGACCGACGCGTATCGCTTCGCCAACTCGTATCGCGCCGCCGTCAGGTCGTTGACCACGTGCACGCCAGCCGACAGAAAGTACGGCACCAGGATCACTCGCGTCGCCCCGGCCTCGACGCACTTCACGCCGCCAGGCACAATGCCCGGTTCGCTCAACTCCAGGTAGGACGGCTGGACGAAGGCGTACTCGCCGCGGGCCCGGACCATTTCCGCGACGTGTTCCAGGTCGGCGTTCGCTTCGGGTCGGCGGCTGCCGTGGGCGATCAACAGCAGGGCGGTTCCAGGCATCGGTTCGTCTCTCGGGGATGGCGTCCTATCTTGAAGGGTAGTCAGCGACGAGCGCGGATGGCCCACATGATCGTCCACTCGCCAATCCGCTCGCCGATCATGTGG
>JANLUE010000259.1:0-2593 GCA_031363325.1 Gemmataceae bacterium | reverse complement strand
CTGTTCGACCAGCGCGGCCGACACGAGTTTTTCTATCTCCGGCGACGGCTTGATACGGCGAGCCGCCTGGAAGGAACTGGCGGCCGCCGCGTATTGTTTGCTCGTCATCGCCAGTTGGCCGCGATCGACGAACTGGTCGTACTCCGCCAAGTTCGCCTTCGAGCGAATCGTGTCCTGCTCCTGCCGCTTGGTCTGCTCGACCGCGAGCAATCCTTGCACCTTTTGAACCTCGGCCCCCCGCGTCTCACGAGCCCGGGTCTCGCGCAACGCTTGCTCGGCCGCCAGACGCTTCTGATGTTCGACCGCGAGGTCGGCCTTCGCCTGGGCGAGCTGCGTCACGACCGCGTCGTCGCGGCGAATGGCGGCGGCGCTTTCGAGCAATGCGACTCGCTGTGGGTAGTTGTTTTGCCGTTGCGCCGCCTGCGCCTGAATGATCAAGTTCTGCTGGGCGATAACCTGTTGCTGGAACTGCAACTTGCGCTGGGCGTCGTTGAGGATCGCCCGATCGCGCTTGGCCTGTTCGCGCGCCCCGTCGGCTGCGGCGGCCAGGGCGATCTGGCGTTCCCGCTGCGCCTGGTAGGCGCCTTGTTGCTGTTGCCACGCGGCGACGCGGGCCGCTTCGAGGTCCGATTGTCGTTGGCGATATTCGACCTGAACCATCATCTGCCGGGCTTCGACGTGGTTCGGGTTCACCTCGAGGACTTCCTTGTAGAAGCCGAGCGCGACGCGGAAGTTCCCCTTGCCGAACTCGAGCTGGGCGGCGACGACCTTGCGCTGAACGACCTGTTGCTGTTGAACCACGACGATCTGTTGTTGCGGCGGCACGAACGTCAGGCTCGCCAGTTCGGGCAAGCGATAGCGAAGCTCGGCCGCGTTCTGCACGCGGACCTGCGCGCCGAACACCTGCCGATTCAGCTCGGCGTCGATGACGTGCGAGGTCGCGTCGAAGCTCGCGACTTCCCGCAGCGAGCCCATCAGGAAAAAGCGAGCCCCGAGCGCGCGGCCCAGGCACAACCGGGCGTACGGGTCGGTGAGGACATCGCGAAGCGACAGGCCGAGCCGGCCCATCCACCAGTACAGTTCGCCATCGCCGACCACGTCGTATTGCCGCGAGAAATACGGGGCGATCGCGTTGGCCGTCCAGATGCCGAGTCCCGGCGGGATCGACGAGATGCCGGCGAACGGATCGCGGAACTCGGCGAAAGGCAAAACGACCAAGCGCGGCCGCAGAATCGGAACCACGACGACCGGCGGCGGGCAATACGGCCGACATAGATCGAGCCGGAAGCGAATGCCCGCGTGGCCGGGGTTCAGGCTCAGGGCAAATTCGAAGTGCCGCATCGCTTCGCGGAACATCCCGCGCCGGAAGCAGTTGTCGCCGACCTCAATGGCCACGAAGAACGCCCGGTCGCGAACCAGCACCGGCGCTTCGACCACGACGATCGGTTGCGGTGCCGGAGCGCCAACCGCGATGACCTGGAAGCCATTGAAGTCCGCGATGGCGACCGCGCCGAAGGTCGGCGGGCGCGGGCTGTAGATCACGATCGCTGCCGGGGCCTGGGCCGGCGCGGCATCGACGATCGGCGCACTTGGCGGGGCGGGAATCTCCGCGGCCGGCGCGGGCGGGGTCACCGGCCGGGCCTGCTCGGCCAGTTGCTTCTCGTAGCTTCTCTTCTCGTCGTCGGACATCTGCAACATGCGGCCAAGCGCCGGCAGGCGGTTCGACATTTCTTCCGGCGAGGCCGAGACGATTCGCGCGGTCTGAACGACCAGCCCCGTCCTCGTATCGACGAGCCGGGCGTTCACGTGAATCCCGGACAAACGATTCACGCTGCCGAGCACGACGTAGCGGGCCTTCGCCAGTCGGCCGAACTCGCCGCGACCCGTTTCATCCTGATACAGGGCGGTGTGATCGAGCTTCATTTCCTGGAGCAAGGCGTTCGATTGCGAGCGCTCGACCACGTCGAAGCGCGGCCGCAGAAACCCGGTCATCTCTTCGGCGATCGCGTGGCCGGCCCGCGCGATGCCGATGTCGCCCACTTCCTCGAAGTCGGCGATGGCGACGCGGTCCTTGCGATTGTTCAACGCGATCTCGGCTTCCGAAATTTCCTGGCGGACCTGGATCGTGTCCCAGTTCTCGGCGGCCGTCTTGAGGACCGTGACCGCTTCTTCAAGCTGGTAGGGGTCCTTGCGAAGTTCAGATGCCTTGGTGCGGCTCTCGTCGTACTTAGCCACGCGGACGCGAATCGAATCGTAGGTCGGCTTCAAGTCGCCCGGCTCGGCCCCGCTCGCGACGGCTTGCTCGTAGGACAGGACGGCCGTCCGGAAGTTGTTCGCCTTGCGGGCGGCCTCGGCCTCGTCAAGGAATCGCTTCTGGCGCGCCTTCTCATCGAGCGATGCGGTCGCGAGGGCGTCGGCCTGGCGCTTCAGGTTCGTCAGCGTCTCGCCGACGTCCGTGTCGCCGTACTGCGACAGGGCGTCGGCTATGAGCTTCGACGCTTCGTTCGCCTGGCCGGCTTCGAGGATTTCTTTGATGTCGTCGGCGGCCTTCTGTGCGGCTTCCGCTTTCGTGAGCTTGGCTTGAAGGCGTTCG
>JANLUE010000253.1:0-1872 GCA_031363325.1 Gemmataceae bacterium | reverse complement strand
GGCTAACGCCGCCCGGCTCGCCAGTCACTTACTTCTTCGCCGTCGTCTTCACCGGGATCAGCACGCGGACGTAGGTTTCTTGCTTCAGAGTGCCGGGGACGGCCGGGCGGGTCGCGTTCGGCTTGTCGGTCGGCAGTTCATCGAGCCATAGCCGCGAGGGCGAAGTCGGACCGGCGGTCACATCCTCGGCCGACGATTCCGCAGTCGCGATTCGGAGCACCAGGATCGCCTGTTCCGGGCGGTCCGTCGCGATTCGCCACGATTGATCGAGCATGCGGAGCGAGGCGTTTTGGCCGGAGCCGTCCCGGACATCGCCGTCGTCCGCGATTTCGTGGAACAACAACCCCCAGAGGCGGAAGTTTGGGCTCTCCATCGTGCCGGGGTTGCGCCGGCTCCCCGAGGTCGTGCCCGGTTGGTTCTTGATTGTCCCGGCGTAGCGGGCCGCGTCGTTCAGCCACGGTTTCACTTCTTGAACCGAGCCCGCTCCGCCCTCGACCGAAAAGCTCACGGGCTTCTCGATCCCGGTCGGCAAGTCGTCGAACGAGAACACCTTGCCACGCCAGATCAACGCGCGGTCCGTGAACTGTTGATGCGGCAGGTTGTTCGTGATTCGGCCAAGCAGAACGTTCTCGTCCGCCTTGCTGACTTCCAACTCCGCTTTGATTGGCGGATTGGCCGGGTCGATGGGGGCCGACCAGCGGGCCGTGAACGCCTTGGTCGTCCACACCTGAATCTTCACGCGCTCGAGTCCCGTCGCATACAGGTCGCGGTTCGGGTCGATCGGGTCGGCGATCGTCTGGTACTTGTAGCGCTTCTCGAATATGCCGCCACTGCTACCACTCCCGTATTGAATGATCGGCGATTGCCAGCTCAGGAGGGATTCGCGAGCGTCGGCCGTCGTGGCGGAACTCCAGTTCGGCTTGCCGGGCTCGGTCGAGCCGGCCGGCTCGACGCCAATCGTATAGTCGTGGATGCGCGGGCTGAACAGAGTGAACCACGTCTGCCCGTCGATGCGCTTGCCGGCCAGGTCGATATCGACGATGTCCACCTTGTTTGTCTTCAGGTCGCGACCCTTGAGGGCATAAGCCGCGAAGTACGCCCCCGCACTCACCGAAACGACGATCACCGGGAACGTTACCCACGTCCATTCGAGGCGTTTGACAACTTTCTTCAGGAAGAGGTAATCGACCGGCCCGATCAGGACGATGTAGATCAAAATGAACAGAGCAACCCAGCCGAACGAAACGACCGGCACGCCCTCGAAGTAGTCGAGGCTGACTTGCAGGGCGGTCGAATATTCGTCGGTGCGATTCGTGGAGTTGAAGGATTTCTCGATCTTGCTGCCGAGTTGCGGCAACGCGAAGCCGGCGTTCGAGGTCAGGTTTTCCCAGAAGAATTGCCGCTCGGCCCAATCGGTGAACGGCGCGCGGTCGAGATCGAAGCCGACAGCGGTCACGCGACCAAGTCCGTACGAACCCTGGATGGCGAGCGGCGTGACCGAGTTCTGTTCGCCCTCGACCAGCACCGTGAAGGCCGATCGTTCGGGGCGCGGCCGGGGGGTCACCACGGCGAACTCGTTCTGAGCCCCGCGTGGCGAGATCTGGCCGTTGCGGCGATTCGAGCCGCTCGTCCAGGTGAATGGCAAGCGTGGCACGTTGCGCTTGGACGCCGGTGCGAACGTCGCCGGCAACATGTCTTTGATTTCCTTCAAGCCATCGAGTACATCGACGTTCGTGGCAATACTCAGCACGAGCCGCCCACCGCGACGAACCCATTCGGCCAGGGCCTGCCGGCGCTTGTCGTTTTGCGGCGCGGCGAGGTCTTCCCAGAACTTGCGGTCGGCCCCGGTGCCGAGGACCACGAGGTCGGCCG
>JANLUE010000198.1:0-2498 GCA_031363325.1 Gemmataceae bacterium | reverse complement strand
CAACAAACTGTCGCTGGCGGATCGAACGTTGGCCGTCGCGCAGAAGTACTGCGTGATCCTCGACGGCAGCCGACTCGGCTCGATGGGCGTGCCGATCAAACTCAACATCGAAGGCTCGCCCGTCTTCGTCTGTTGCCAGGGATGCGTCGAGGAAGCGAAGGCCGAGCCGAACAAGGCACGCCGCAAGGCCGACGAGTTGCGTTCACGCGGCCCGGGTTCGCCCGTCCCGGCGAAGCCATCGAAGGACGAAGAGAAGATTCGCGCCGCCCTCGACAAACTTCCCCCGGCCGACCGGGTACTCGCGGACGCCCAGAAGATCTGCCCCGTGACGGACGAGCCGCTCGGCGTCATGGGGATGCCGATCAAGGTCATGGTCCGCGGCCAGCCGGTGTTCGTTTGTTGCAAAGGGTGCGACGAGGAGGCCCTCGACAAGCCGGACGAGACGCTTCGCAAGGTGGCTCAATTCAAGAAGTACGCACGGCCCAAGAAATAGCGGGAGGCGAACGTGATCGAGCGCCTGATCGAGATGTCGGTTCGAAACCGCTTTGTCGTGCTCCTCGTGGCCGCGGCCCTGGCGATGTTCGGCATCTACGCGGTGCTCGATACGCCCGTGGACGCGGTCCCCGACCTCGGCGAAAACCAGGTGATCGTCTTCACCGACTGGCCCGGCCGCAGCCCACGTGAGATCGAGGACCAGGTCTCGTATCCACTGTCGCGCAAGCTTCAAGGATTGGCGGGCGTGAAAGCGGTGCGGTCGTCGAGCGAGTTCAACTTCTCGATGATCACCGTCATCTTTGAAGACGGAGTCGATTTCTACTTCGCACGCCAGCGCGTCTCCGAGCGACTCGCGCAGGCCGGGGCCATCCTACCGGCCGGAGTCACGCCCTACCTGGCACCGGACGCGACGGCGCTGGGGCAAATCCTCTGGTACACGCTCGAGCCCGACCCGAATCGGCCCGTCGACCTCGATCGACTGTGGGCGGTCAACAAGTTCTACGTGGCCCCCCAGCTCGGCGCCGCGTCCGGTGTGGCCGAAGTTGGAATCGTCGGTGGGATGCCGGTCGAATATCAGGTCGACGTTCAACCCGAAACGTTGCGCGGCTATGGCATCACGCTCGGAGAATTGTTCGCGGCCGTCGGGCGAAGCAATTTGCCCGCGGCCGGCGGCGTGATTCAGAAGGGGAACGCCGAGTACATCGTCCGCGGCGTGGGCTGGCTGAAAGGGAAAGCCGACATTGAAGATACCGTCATCAAGGAAGTGAACGGCACGCCGATCTACGTTCGCACCATCGCGACCGTCTCGGTTGGGCCGCAATATCGACGCGGGGTGCTTGAGAAAGACGGCAATGAAGTCGTGGGCGGCGTCGCCTTGATGCGGCACGGCGAGAACCCCCTCCGGGTCACCAAGAACGTCCGCCAGAAAATCGAAGAATTGCAACCGGGCCTGCCGCCGGGCGTGCGAATCGTGCCCGCCTACGACCGGACGCGGCTCATCACGGGGGCGATTCACACGTTGACGGAAGTGATGTGGCACGAGATGGTCATCGCCACCTTGGCCGTACTTTTAATCTTGACGCACGTTCGCAGTGCGTTCGTGATTTGTATCACACTGCCGCTCAGCGTGCTGGCCTCGTTTGGGATGATGTGGATACTGCGGCACACGGGAATTCTCGATGTGCAAGCGAACATCATGTCGCTGGCCGGGATCACAATTTCAATCGGCATCCTGGTCGATCAAGCGATTGTGATGGTCGAGAACGCCACGCATCAATTGAAGGCGACGTTCGGCGATCGGCGCGTGACCGGAGACACGCGTGAATTGGTCCTGCCGGCCCTGAAAACGGTGGGCCGACCGATCTTTTTCGCCGTGCTGATCATGTTGCTTTCGTTCGTCCCGGTTTTTCTGTTGTCGGGCCGCGAGGGCAAACTGTTTCACCCGCTCGCGTTCACCAAGAGCTTCGCCCTCATCGGCGTGGCGCTAATATCGGTGACGGTCGTGCCCGCTCTGATCCCGACGTTCATTCGCGGCCGCTTGCGCGGCGAAGAGGAGAACCGCATTGTCCGCAGTTTCATTCGCATCTACAAGCCATTCCTGACCTGGGCGCTGCCGCGCCGCAACCTCGTGATGTGGACCTTCGCCGCGCTGTTGATACTGGCGGCTGGACTATTTCCCCTTCAAGCATTGATTGGCCTCGGGGCCGAGTATCGGGCCTGGAAATGGACCTTCTGGGTGGTCTTCGGCTTCGTCACATTCGTAACCGTGTTGTTCACGAATCGCGTTCATTGGCAAGTGTTATCCCTCGCTTCGCTCCTGTTGCTCGGCCTGTGGGCGTGGCACTTCCCGAAGATCGGTGTCTCGTTCATGCCCATGCTCGATGAGGGCACCACCCTCGACATGCCGGTGACGGTGCCGCGGGCGAGTATCACCCAGGCCGCCGATGACTTGAAGGCTCGCGATGCACTCATTCGCGGTTTCCCCGAAGTGGAAAGCGTGATCG
>JANLUE010000143.1:0-2895 GCA_031363325.1 Gemmataceae bacterium | reverse complement strand
GTCGTCTCTCGCGATTTCTCAACGACATTCTTGATCCGTCCATGGCCGTTCCGTGAATTTTCGATGACCATCACCCGCCTCGAACCGATTCGACTCGCGCTGCCGGCCCCGCGGGGCCGCGTGCCGTTAACCGACCCTCGGCCCACGCCGATGGAATTGCTCGCGGTTCGACTGCACACCGACGGGCCGCACGTTGGCCTCGGCTTCGTGCCGGTGCCGACCGGGGGGCGGGCGTTGCACTCGTTGGTCGAGTCGGAACTTGGGCCACTCGTTATTGGCGAGGACCCGCTCGATATCGAACGGCTGTTCGCCAAGGCCCAGGCCAAGTTTCGAGTCATTGGCTGGGGCGGGATGGCGGCGCGGGCTTATGCCGCGGTTGACATTGCCTTGTGGGACTTGAAGGCGAAGCTCGCGGGGTTGCAGCTCTGGCGATTGCTCGGTGGGGCGCGTTCGAACGCCTCGTGTTTCGTTGGCGATCTGGCCACGGCCGGGTCCGATGCGGGCCAAACGATCTCGGCCGCCAAACCGCTACTCGATCAAGGCGTCCTCGGGGTCGCGGTCGAAGTCGGCGGTGGCGACGTGCAACACGATGCCGACCGCGTTCAGCAAATTCGCGATGGACTCGGCGAATCGGCGTGGCTCGGGATCGCGGCCGACGGTCGCTACGATCTCGGCACGGCCCTCGCCATGGCCCACTTCTACGAGGAAGATGTCGGCATCGACTGGATCGACTTCCCGATTCCGGTCGAGGATCGCGTCGGCTATCGGCGACTCGCGGAACGAATGGAAGTCCCGCTGGCGATCGGCTCGTCGTTCGATGGCCGGGACGATTTCCGCCGTGCCGTCGAGGCTGGCGACGCACGCGTATTTCGCCCGGACGTGGCACGACTCGGGGGCATTACGCCGTTGCTCAAGGTGGCCGCATTGGCAGAAGCGTTCCAGGTCGCGGTCGTGCCGTATCGATTGCCGGAGATCGGCGTTCACATCGCGTGCGGACTGGCGAATGTGCCAATGGCCGAATACGGAAGTTGGCTCGCGGCCGCGTTCGCGGAACCCGTGCGACCCACGAACGGCCGACTCGTTCCACCCGATCGACCGGGCCACGGGCTCGAACTGAGCGCCGATGTTCTGGCCCGGTGTCGCATCGAATGAGCAAGGTTCTGGTGATCGGCGGCGGGCTGGCCGGCCTGGCCGCCGCGGCCGAACTCGGGTCGCACGGCCACTCGGTCACGATCTTCGAATCGAAGGCCCGACTCGGCGGGCGGGCGGGTTCGTTCCTTGATCCCGCGTCCGGCCAACTCGTTGACGCTTGCCAACACGTGAGCATGGGCTGCTGCACGGAGTTCACGCGATTCTGTCGAACGGTCGGCATCGATCATCTGCTCGCCCCGCAACCGACTCTCTATTTCATGACGCCGGACGGCCGTGTCTCGCGCTTCGAGGCGACACGACTGTTCGCGCCGTTTCATCTCACGCGTTCGTTCCTCCGGATTCGCTACCTCACTCTGTGCGACAAGCTTCGCATTGCCTGGGGGCTTCATTGTTTGTCGAAATTGCCGGCCGACCGCGATGAACCATTGCGGCCCTGGCTCGACCGACATCGCCAGAATACCCGGACGATCGAGCGGTTCTGGAGCGTGGTCCTGGTCAGTGCCCTGAACGAGACGGTCGACCGGGTGGGTCTGAAATACGCACGCAAAGTCTTCGTCGATGCGTTCCTGACCGATCGACGCGGCTTCGAGGTGCAAATTCCGACCGTGCCACTCGACCGACTCTATGGCGACGAACTGCTCGCGTGGTTCGCAAAGAATCGCGTTACGGTCGAGTCGAACGCCGGCGTCGCGTCAATCGAGACGGAAGGCGACCGGGCAACGTGCGTGCGACTTCGCGATGGCACGACTCGTTCGGCCGATGGTTACGTCCTGGCCGTGCCGTGGCATCGCGTCGCCGACCTATGCCCGGCCATTGCGGCGCCGAACCTCGAACCGTCGCCGATCACGAGCGTACACCTGTGGTTCGATCGGCCGATCACCGACTTGCCGCACATCGTGTTGATCGATTGCCTGGGCCAGTGGTTGTTCAATCGCGGCGAGGTCGCGCCGGGTGAGTTCTACGTGCAGGTCGTGGCCAGCGCCTCGCGGGAATTGGCCGACGCGGGCAACACGGCGGCGCTCGATCGAATCGAAGCGGAGGTCCGTTCGATCCTCCCCGCCGCTCGGCCCGCCAGGCTGATTCGTTCGCGCGTCGTCACCGAACACTCGGCCACGTTCGCCCCCGTGCCGGGCGTGGACGAACATCGGCCCGGACCGCGAACGAAGTTCGCGAATCTCGTGCTCGCAGGCGACTGGACGGCGACCGGCTGGCCCGCGACGATGGAGGGGGCCGTGCGCGGCGGCGTCGCAGCGGCGCGAATACTCAGTGACGCTTGACGAACCGTCGCGGTTTTCCAGAAGAAGCTCAGGCACTTGGCCATGCGGCACCGTCACCTGCGCTAGTCCCGACTTTCACAGCCACTTCGGCTTCTTTTTCCCGACCATCGAACAGATGACCGCTCGGGACGCCTCGGACAAGCGCACGGTGCATTCTGAATTGTTCCGCGCCATGAACACGCGGATCGAAGAGCGCGCGGCCCTCGGCACCCGTCCTCTAGAATGAACGGACCGCCCCTAGGGAACCTTCATGCCCGTCGACGAAGCGGCCCTGCTCCGGGCCGTCCTGGCCGAACCCGATGCGGACGCCCCGCGCCTCGCCTATGCCGACGCGTTGGACGCCTCGACCCGGCCGGCCGACCGGCACCGTGCCGAGTTCATTCGCGTTCAGATCGAATTGGATCGGGGTCCGCAGGCCGACCTTCGCTGGCTGGCCCACATCGCCCGCGAGCGCGAACTGCTGGCC
>JANLUE010000112.1:0-4819 GCA_031363325.1 Gemmataceae bacterium | reverse complement strand
GGGTACGGTGATCGGGTCGGCGAAGGAGCTCCCGACCAGGAGGAGGAAGCTCGCGACAGCCCAGGTACGGCGGTTGCGCATGGCGGCAGGCCACTCCGAGGCGATACGGGGAGGACGCGGAAAAGGGATCAATCCGTTATGACGGACTACGTTACGGTTTTCAACCCGCGACTGGTCCGGAAGTCTCGTGGCCGAGTCGGCCTCCGGGGGAGGGTAGGCGAAGTCGCCGGGCTTATTCCGATTGTAGCACGCCGGACAAAGGGCGGCCGGTTCAAGCCCCAAGTCTTTGAGTATGGACAGTGTCGTTTCGGTTCGGCGAATTGTCCAATTGCGGGGCGATCAGCTTGGCCACGCCACCTCTTCGTGGGCGAGTAGAATACGGTGAGACGATGTCCGCACAACGAGTTTCGACATGGCGTTCCGAGATTTCGGCTTTCCCGACGTGCAGGCTTCGCTCGGTTTGACGCTCACCGAGGCCGACTTGTTCGTCAATGTTCCACCATTGGTGATCCCCGCGGAATTCGCCGAACGCGTTCAGGCGGGAGTCGAACTCGCGCTCGCGAACAACACCGAAAAGGCCCGGTCCGAGTTTATCATCGCGCCCATTCTGCTCGAACTCAAACGACGGCTGCCCGGCCGGTTCGGGCTCTTTTCGGGCATTGAGTTCGATGTCGACGCGGCCCGTGGGCTGAATGGCTTTTGCGATTTCATTCTGACCCGTTCTCCGCTGCAATCGATACTGACCGCCCCGATCATCGCGATTACCGAAGCCAAAAACGACAACCTGCGATCGGGACTGGGCCAGGGCATCGCGGCCATGGTGGCCGCCCGCGAATTCAATGTTCAAGCGGGGTCGGAGGTATCGCGAATCTACGGCGTTGTCACCACCGGCGGGGCCTGGAAGTTTCTAGTCCTGGTCGGTTCAGCGCTCACTCTCGATCGCCGCGAATACTTCGTGGCCGAGTTGCCGCGAATCATGGGCAACCTGGCGCACATCCTCCAAACGGACTGAGCCGACAGACAACTCTGGTTCGTTCCGGCGGTCGCGAAGTGCTAACGTGTGAGATCGCCAATCAACTTGGTCTCACTCGAGACGAGAGAATTTGCCGACGCCGATGAATCATGCCTTACACTTCTGCCACGCTCGACCCACGGGATACCGAAAGTGACTTCGACACTCGATCCGCTGCAAGCCTTGGCCGGCCTCGCGCTCTCAAGTCGCCGGCCTGGGCCGCATTCCCACCGCAGCGGACGGGCGTGGCAATCATCCGCGCGTCATTGAGGGCGTCAAACCTCCCTGGACCGGGCCTTCGACACGGGCGGCTTCACCAACGGAGAGTGCCGTTTCGGTTCCACAGAATTGTTGAGCGAGCCAGACGCGGATCGGTATAGGATGAAGTCATGTCCATCAGTAAGGGGTCCGTCGCGTGATTCGATTGCTTCCACCGCTCGGCGAACACTTGGCTTCAGATCCCGAATCGCGGACCGTTGCCGACGCCGCCGAAGGCCTTCTCTTCATCGACTCGAGTGAGGGCGAAACGAGGCCCGCATTCGATTGCTACCATTCGGACGACTTTACCGACGCACTTCTAAAGCACTTCCAACTCGCCAAGTCGAAAGCGCTGAATGAGTTGAACGACGAAGCCCATGCAAAACGGTGATGGCGTGAGCAGCCCGGAACTTTGGATCGTGGCTGGGCCCAACGGTGCAGGCAAGACGACCTGTGTTCAATCGGAACCGATCTCCGGAATTTTACCCAACGTCACGTTTTTGAATCCGGACGACCGTACCCTCACGGAATTGAAACGGCTCGGATATTCGGGCTTTGCGGACGCTCCCGCGGACGTCCAAACCAAGGCGTTTGTCGAGTCGGCCGACGGTGTCCTTCGAGATTTGCTCGTAGAACTGCGCGCCGCAAAGGCTATGGGCATTGAAACGGTGTTGAGTTCCGGGAAATATCAATCCATTGTCGAATGGGTAATTGCACGAGGCGGATTCGTCGGCTTGATCTACGTTGCACTTTCCTCGCCCAAAATTGCGCTGGAGCGAGTCGCGGCGCGCGTTCGCCGAGGAGGTCACGATGTGCCCGCCGACAAGATCGTAACACGTTGGCACCGATCGCTCGATTGCCTTGCCTGGTTCGCCCTGCGCACTTCCGCATTTTGGATCGTGGACAACTCAAGTTCCAATCCGGCCGACCCACCGCGGCTCGTCGCGCAAGGTCGCGCCGGTAAAATCGTTCAACTCGCCACCGACGCGTTCCCGGAATTGATCGCGGCTCTCGCGAGCGTGCCTCGTTCGATGTGCCCGGACGAATAAACGCGTCCTACACTTCCGGCACGCTCGTCCTCGTCGAGAAATGACTGTGCCTGCAAACCCAATGGATGCCCTGACGTCGCTCGCGCTCCCCGAAGGCGGTTGGGGGTATTGGAAGGAACAGTCCGTCCACTTCGAACCGACTTGCCTGGCCACGCTCGCATTGGCCGGCGACGAACGCCACGCGGCCCTCGTCGATTCGGCGCTCGCTTCTCTTGAATCACAAGCCGATGGGTCGGGCCTGTATCGACTCGGTCGGGGCCGGCCGCAGGCGATCTGGCCGACGGCGCTCGTCCTGTTCACGCGCTTGTCTCTTGGTCGGCCAACGGGAAAAACCGTCGATCGATTGCTCGCGGTGCGCGGGCACACGATCAACGGCGACCCCGAAGTGCAGAGCATGTTCGACATCGACCCCGAGCGGGTCGGCTGGCCGTGGGCCGAGGGGACGTTTTCGTGGGTCGAACCAACCGCGTGGGCCGTGTTCGCACTGCGGGCGGCCGGGCGCGGCGATCACCCGCGCGTCATCGAAGGCGTCAAACTTCTCCTGGACCGGGCCTTCGATACGGGCGGTATCAACTACGGAAACCGCAAAGTCCTCGACGCTCTGACCGAGCCAATCCCCGGCCCAACGGCCACGATGCTCCTGGCCTTGCAAGGGCACCAGGAGCCACGCGTTCAGGCCGCGCGGAACTATTTGATGCAGGCCGTCGCGACCATGTCGGACCTGGAGCACCTCGACTGGGCGAAGCTCGCGCTGGCCGGGCACAGTGCGGAGCCGTCCGTTCGCGACTTCCTGCCGAAGCTCGACGAACGCATTCGCACGGCCTACGCGGCCCAGACGGCCGAAGGCCGACCGGTCAGCGTGCCGCGCCATGCGCTCGTCGCGCTGGCATTGGACGCCGAGCGCCGCAATCCATTCCGCCTGACGGGCGACGCGGCGAAGCCGGTTCCGTCGACGGGCCCGGCTGTCCCCCCGGCCAAGGCCGAGGACCCGCCGAAGCCGGGGTTTGTCGATCGCATCAAATCGAAATTTCGCAATACGTTGATTCGTGGCCTCGGGGCCATGCGCGAGCCCCCTGCGTTTGGGTCGGTCCACATCGGTCGGGCCGAATCGTACGACGCCGACTTGCTCGCTGTCCTGAAGACGCAGTACGAACACTACCGCCCGCACGTGCCGCTTGCCGGCAAGCGCGTCGTACTCAAGCCGAACCTCGTCGAGTATCGCACGACCTCGCCGATCAACACCGACCCTCGGTTCGTCGACGCGGTCATTCAACTGTGTCAGGCCGAGGGGACGTCGGAAGTGATCGTCGCTGAGGGGCCGGGCCACTGGCGAAACGTCGAGTTCCTGGTCGAAGAGAGCGGCCTCGGCCCGGTGCTCCGTTCGCGCGGCGTACGCTTCGTCGACTTGAACCACGACGAGCCGGTCAAGGTTCCAAACCTCGGTCGCACGACCGGGCTCGATTTTCTCTATCTGACGCGCACCGTACTGTCGGCCGACGTATTCATCTCGCTTCCGAAGATGAAGACGCACCACTGGGCCGGCGCGACGCTTTCGCTCAAGAACCTGTTCGGCACCCTGCCGGGCATCTGTTACGGCTGGCCGAAGAACGAATTGCACTGGCGCGGCATTCCGAACAGCATCATCGATATCGCGCTAACACATACCCCCCATTTAGCGATTGTCGATGGCATCGTAGGCATGGAAGGGGACGGCCCGCTCGCCGGCAAGGCGCGCAATTCGGGCGTCCTCGTGATGGGTCAAGACCTCGTCGCCGTCGATGCGACTTGTTGCCGGTTGATGAAGCTGCCCGCCGAGCGAATCCCGACGCTCGTGCTCGGCGAGCGCATGAAACTCGGCCGCCTGGCCGAAGCGAGCATCGAACAAATCGGCGCGCCGATCTCGGAGTTGGCCCAGCCCTACGAATGGCCGCCACAGATCGAGAAACGACTGATGGCGGCGTAGCTTGCTGTGACATTAAAGAGGACTGTCCTGGAAGTGCAATGTTGCCAAGCTCATCAAAGCTTGACGGAGCCGCTGGATCTGAATTGAAGTGTCCCAGTCGCAAAGGCGAGCCCTGGGACGTTAGTCCCAGGGGTGAATTCGCAAGGAGCGAGTCGCTGGTAATCGACCCCGAGGGCTAACGCCCATCGGCTCGCCTCAGTCGAAAGACCGAGGCCGCCACCAATCGCGGAGCGATCGATGGCGGCCTGACCACGAACCCGCGTCAAGCCTTCTTCGCTTCGTCGTATCGCGAGCCCACGTATTCCCAGTTGATCACTTTGAAGAACGCGTCGATGTAGTCGGTTCGCTTGTTTTGGTATTTCAAGTAGTACGCGTGTTCCCACACGTCGATGCCGAGGACCGGCGTGCCGGCACCGTCCATCAGCGTGTTGTCCTGGTTCGGCGAGCTCACAACGGCGAGCTTGCCTTCCTTCGCCACGACCCAGCCCCAGCCGCTGCCGAAGCGGGTCATCGCCGCTTCCTTCAGCTTCCTGAGCA
>JANLUE010000071.1:0-3915 GCA_031363325.1 Gemmataceae bacterium | reverse complement strand
GGTTTGCCTTCGGTGATCGTGCCCGTTTTGTCGAGCACGACCGTCGTCACTCGGCCGGCCAGTTCAAGCGCCTCGCCGCCCTTGATCAGGATGCCGGCCCGAGCGCCGCGACCTGTGCCAACCAGCACGGCCGTCGGTGTGGCGAGGCCGAGGGCGCACGGGCAAGCGATGATCAACACGGAAACGGCCGCGAGCATCGCCTGGCTCCAGCGCGTGTCGGCCGGTGCGAAGACCATCCAGACGGCGAACGTGACGATTGAAAGCGCAATCACGATCGGCACGAACACACCCGCGATCCGGTCGGCGAGTTTCTGGATCGGGGCCTTCGATCCCTGGGCTTCGCGAACCAATTTCACGATTCGTTGCAAGACCGTGTCGGCCCCGACCTTCGTGGCCCGGAACCGCAACGAGCCGGCCTGATTCAACGTGCCCCCGACGATCGAGTCACCGGCGCGCTTCACGACCGGCATCGGCTCGCCCGTGAGCAAGCTCTCGTCCACGGCCGACGTGCCATCGAAAACTTCGCCATCGACGGGGACCGCCTCGCCGGGCCGAACCAGTACGAGGTCACCAACGCGCACGTCTTCGATCGGGATGTCGAACTCGCGGCCATCGCGATCGACTCGCGCCGTCTTCGGTCGTAGTTCGACGAGAGCCCGGACGGCCCCGCGCGTGCGGTTCGTCGCTCGGGCCTGCAGCCAGTTGCCGAGCAGAATCAACGTAACGATCGAGGCCGCGACTTCGAAATAGACCGGCGGCGAAGCGTGATCGTGCTCGCTTGTGTGGAACCAACCCGGCGCGAGCAAGGCGGCCAGGCTGAACCCGTAGGCCGACAGCGTCCCGACCGCGACGAGCGTGTTCATGTCGGCCGCGCGATGTCGGGCCGCGGCCCACGCGCCGGCGAAGAACCCCCGGCCGGCCCAGAACAAGACGGGCGTCGTCAGCGCAAGTTCGAGCCACGGCCGAGCGGAGAATTCGAGCAAGCGCCCAAGGGCCGGCACGATGTGCCCGCCCATCGCGAGGAACAGGACCGGCACCGTCAGAATTGCCGCGAAAACGAAGCGATTCCGCCTTTGCCGAAGTTCGTCCGCCTGGGCCGATTCGGCGACGCCCTCGGGCGCTTGACCCAGACTGGGCAGGACTGCGTCGTAACCCGCGCCCCGAATCGCCTGGCGAAGTTCGTCAGGCGTCGTCGCCTCGGGGGAGTATTCGACGGTCGCCCGGGCCGTCGCGAAGTTCACCCCGGCCGACGCGACTCCGGGGGCCGCGACCAGCGCTTTCTCGATCCGGGAGGCGCACGCGGCACAGTGCATGCCGAGCACGGGCACGTCGAGTCGGATAGTGGAGAGTGTGTCGGTCATCAACTTCAATTCTAGACCTGCCGAGCGTAGAATCGCCGTCAAGGTGGGGTGTGACCCAGAGCGACGGGGCTTCGCCCCTCGCCCCTCGCCCCTCGCCCCTCGCCCCTCGCCCAGGGCTGAGCAGGCCGTTGGCCTGAAATCCAACTTCAAATGGCTTGACTCAAATCTCAATCACAAGTTCGAGACGTGCGATTCGATCTGGCGAACAGACGCAGCTCCGCTCGCCCGAGTCAATGACAGCGCGTCCCGCAAGCAACTCAAACCAAATACTCCGCCGTCCGCAGGATGCCTTCGAGTGTGAGTGTTGGCCGGATTTCGCTGCGGAATTGGTGGCGCGATTGGATCAGGCCGGCGAGTTGTGGCGTCATGTCGCCGCCGGTCAGGTACAGGACGGGGGCGATCGTGCATCGGCTCGCGGTCTCGCGGATCAGGGCATCAATTCCGCCGGCGACCGCATGCAAGATGCCCAGGCGCATCGCCGACTCGGTGTTCTTTCCCGGCGGGCCATCGTCCATCGGCTCCGTGGCATCGACGAACGGCAAGGCGGCCGTGTGTTCCTTCAACGCGAGCGCCATCAGGCGCAGGCCGGGAAAGATCGCTCCGCCCGCGAAGCTGCCCTGTTCGTGAACGAGATCGACCGTCACGGCCGAACCCGCGCTCACGACGATCGCCGGTCGACCCGCGCCAACGAGTTCTCGCGCCACGAGGGCGTTCAACACGCGATCGACGCCGACGCGATCGGGTTCTTCGACGCTTACGCCGATCGGCACCTTGCGCGGCGAGTCGATCAACACGACCCGTTCGCCTCGCGAATTGGCCCAGGCCTGGAACTGGTCGCGGCGACCTGGATCGGTCGAAGCGACGGCCCACGTCGCACCCGGCCGAATCTCCCACTCGGTCGCGAGTCGTTCCCAGCCGGGGAGATCGTTCGCTGGCAGTCCGCGAACTGGGAGCAACAACTGCCCGCTGGCGACGCGACAAAACTTCGCCCGGGTGTTGCCGATATCCACGACAGCGTCCGGCATCATTCACTCCGACGGCAATTCGGTCACGGTCGGACCGGGCAGATCGAACGAATGCACCTCGGCGGTCAACTTCGGCAATTCGTCAAGCTTTGCAATCACTCGGTTCATCAACTTCGCCAGGCCCTGACCGGTGACGGCTGAGATTGATTCAACCTCAATGCCGAGTTCCGACGCAAGCCGATCGCGAATCGCGGCGCTCTCGGTCAGTTCTGATTTGCTGACGGCCACGAACTCCGGCTTCTTGGCGAGGGCCGGGTTGTACAGTTCGATCTCGCGGCGAATCGTGCGATAATTCTGAATCGGGTCGCTGTCGTCGGTCGGGAACGGCTCGACGAGATGGACGAGCACGCGGGTTCGCTCGACGTGACGAAGGAACTCGTGCCCGAGCCCAACGCCGGAATGCGCCCCTTCAATGAGCCCCGGCAGGTCGGCCATCACGAACGAACGATCGTTGCCGACGCTGACCATCCCGAGGTTCGGGTGCTTGGTCGTGAACGGATAATCGGCGATTTCCGGCCGTGCCCGCGACAAGCGCGACAGCAGCGTGGACTTGCCGGCGTTCGGCAAGCCGACCAGGCCGACATCGGCGATCACCTTCAGTTCGAGGCTGATCCAGCGTTCCTCGCCGTCGCCGCCGGGTTCATATTCGCGTGGGGCCCGGTTCGTGGACGACGCGAAATACTTGTTGCCGTGGCCCCCGCGACCGCCCTGGGCCACGGTCACCTGTTGGCCGATCTCCGTGAGGTCTTTGAGCACGTGTCCGCGATCGCGATCGCGAACGATTGTGCCCGGCGGAACTTCGATGATCAGGTCCTTCGCGGATCGGCCGCTGCACTGGCCCGACCCGCCGGCCTGGCCGCTCGTGGCGCGAAAGTGCTTCTGATGGGCCATCGGCGAGAGATTGTCGGCATTGGGCGCCGCCAGAATGATCACGGAGCCGCCATCGCCCCCGTCCCCACCGTCCGGCCCACCTTTCGGTACGTACTTCTCCCGACGGAAGCTACACATCCCTCGGCCCCCGTCGCCAGCCTTCACGAATATCTCAGTACGATCGACGAACACGTTCATCCCTCAAGGCGATACTAGCATTATTGCGAAACGGGGGCGGCAAGCGCTTCGAGTTTGCGAATCCAGGCGTCGAAGTGCGGACACACTCGCCGAGTTCGCTCGAGCCCGACACACGCCGCCCACTCGACACCGGCCGTCGTCTTGAGGTTCTCGTAGCCCGGAAAAACTTCCGCGATCCGCTTCGAGGGTGCCGAATGTTGGCCGTCGTTCACCAATTCCGGTTCCTTGGCAAGGCGGACCGCTTCGGCCAGTACACCGATCGCCTGGGTCGGATCGCCTTCAAACAGGAGCCCGAGGTCGTCGATGCCGCTCAGCAAAATCGTTTCAAACTCGTGAATTTGGACGTGCGGTATCACGCGCCGATCGCTGAATTCGTCCAGAAACGCTTGCTCCAATGCTCGAGCCCGAGCGCGGGGATCGTGGCGAAGTTTCAAGGCATCGTCGAAGCCGGGGAAGTCCGT
>JANLUE010000475.1:0-2117 GCA_031363325.1 Gemmataceae bacterium | reverse complement strand
GTCAACCTGAAGGTCGAAAGCCGAGCGCGTCACGCGAATGCCGCGTGCGGTCGAATCGATTCTGGCAACGCCGAATAGTGTATCCATTCAGGAGGTGCGACATGAACGCGAGAATTGGGATCGTGACCGTCTCCGATCGGGCCAGCCGCGGCGAGTACGAAGACAAGGGCGGGCCCGCGATCCACGACTGCCTGTCCGAAATCCTTTCGTCGCCCTGGGAACCCGTGACTCGCGTCATCCCGGACGAACGACCCTTGATCGAGGCCACGCTCTCGGAACTCGCGGACGTCGAGGGGTGTTGCCTGATCGTGACCACCGGCGGAACCGGGCCGGCCAAACGCGATGTCACGCCGGAAGCGACCGAAACCGTTTGCGAGAAAATGCTCGACGGCTTCGGCGAACAGATGCGGGCCGTCTCGCTCGAGATCGTGCCGACGGCCATCCTGTCGCGTCAGGTCGCCGGCATTCGCGGCCGCTCGTTGATCGTGAACCTGCCCGGCAAACCCAGCGCGATCCGCGATTGCCTGATGGCCGTCTTCCCGGCGATCCCCTACTGCATCGACCTGATCGAAGGGCCATTCCTGACCACGAACGAAGCCGTCGTGAAGGCGTTTCGACCGAAGTCTTGAACGGATCAACCGGGCTACTTCTTTTCGCGCAACCAGGCCTCGTTCAGCGCGATGGCCGATTGCTTCGTTCCCACCACGTGGATCACGCCGTTCGGGGCCTGAGCCGACGACATGTAGCCCATTACGCCATCGAGTTGTCGGACGTGCGGCCACGTTTCGCCATCGTCGAGCGACAGGGCCGCGAACGTCTTGCCCTTTTGAACGACCGTCCCCTTGTTATCCATGCTCACGAGCAACATCGCACCGCTTTGAAGTTTCAGGGCCGTCACCTTCTGGCCCGACTTGATGCCGGGGAACGGCGTGTTCTTTTGCGTCCAAGTGTCGCCCAGGTCTTTTGAAAACTGAACCGGCATCGGGTCCGGGCCGCGCAGGAAGTTCACGATCGTCCCGTCCGCGCGTGGCGCGATGGCCGGATGAATGGCGTACTGGCCGGCCGTCGCCCGCATGTCGCCCTTGCGAACCGTCCAGGTCTTCCCGCCATCGGCGCTCGTCACCAGTCGTTCGTCTTTGTGGAGGTCGCCATCGCACGCGACCACGATCTCGCCCGTCTTGGTGACGAACGCGGAGCACGGCTGCGAAAGATGCGTCGGATCGTCGCGCGAGACCACGACGGTCGGCTTCGACCAGGTGACGCCGTTGTCGTCCGAGTATCGAACCACGTTCGTCGCGTTGTCCCAGCCGCGCAGCGATTGCGTCGAGAAATGCAGAATTCGCTTGCCGACCGTGAGCAAGACCGGGGCGTGATCGTTCACGTCGGGCACGTCGAAGAACAAGCTGGCCGGCTCCCAGCGATCGGCCCCGACCCGCAAGCGACTCGCCGCCTGAGCGAGTTCGCGACCCGGCTCGTTCACGCAGGTGTACCAGACCATAAGCACGTCGCCGTTCGGGCAAACGCAAACGGCCGCGAAGTGATTGTGGCTCGCGAACACAGGGCCGAACGCGTCCTTGGCAATCGTCGGGTTGTGGCCCTCGCCCGTGAAATTGCGGTAGTACGGCTTCGCGGCGTCGGGCCCATCGACTGGGGCCGTCGTTTGCTTCACGTCCTTCTGGTAGGCCGCGAGCACGACGGGCAACGGCTTGGTCGTGGGCAATTCACCTTGAACGACCCGAAATCCGGTGTAACGATTCGCGTCTTCTGGCAGAAACCCCGAGCGATTGGCGGAGCGCCAGAGTTTGAGCGGATCGCGAGCGCGTTCGGGCTTGTGGAAACACCACCCCCGGGCGATCTTCGCGTAGCCATCGGCCCGGCCGACCGGATCGGTCTGGTCGGCCGCGTCGTAGGGGCCATGCCAGTCGAGACACCATTCGAGCGCGTTGCCGTGCATGTCGTGCAGGCCCCAGGCGTTCGGCTTGAACTGGCCGACGGGCACGGTCGTCGCGTTCGGCAAACCGAGGTTCGCGTCCGTCGAAGTGAGCGTGTCGCCCGTGTGGAATTCGGTCTTCGTGCCGGCCCGGCAGGCGTACTCCCACTCGGCCTCGGTCGGCAGG
>JANLUE010001490.1:0-10620 GCA_031363325.1 Gemmataceae bacterium | reverse complement strand
GGAATGCGGAGTGAAATAACCTCGCATTCCGCACGATTACCCCACATTTGAAGTCAGAAGAAACACCATTTACGGCCGGCGTTCCTCGGATGGTAGCCCGACGCGTCAGCGAGGGTCCGCTTCGCGTCCCATTTACGGCCGGCGTTCCTCGGATGGTAGCCGGACGCGTCAGCGAGGGTCCGCTTTGCGAACAGGAAGACATTCGCCGTCGCGGAAGTCGCCCGACCCTCGCTCATGCGTCGGGCTACCATTCGACGAACACCGACCCTCGCTCACGCGTCGGGCTACCATCTGAGAAACGCCGACCGCATTTAACGATTTCCCTGTCCATCGCTGTTCGGGCCGGCGATGCTCGAGCGCATGTTCGTGTCGGCCTGAAGGTTCTTCAGGTTGTAATAGTCCATGACCCCGAGTCGGCCGTCCTTGAAGGCCTGGGCGATCGCGAGCGGCACTTCCGCTTCGGCGAGAACGACCTTGGCCCGGTTTTCCTGGACCTCGGCCGTCATTTCCTGTTCGCGGGCGACGGCCGCCGCGCGACGCTTCTCGGCCTCGGCCTGGGCGACCCGCAAGTCCGCCGCAGCCTGGTCGGTCGCCAACTTCGCGCCGATGTTCTCGCCGACTTCGATGTCCGCGATGTCGATCGACACGATCTCGAACGCCGTTTGGCTATCGAGTGAATTATGCAGCACTGTTTGCGAGATCAGGTTGGGATTGGCGAGCACCTGCTTGTGGTCGTCCGCCGAGCCAATCGCCTTGACGATACCTTCGCCGACGCGAGCGATGATCGTCTCTTCCGTGGCCCCGCCGACCAGGCGTTCGAGTTTGGTTCGCACCGTCACGCGAGCCTTGCAGCGAAGCTGAATACCGTTGCGGCAGACCGCGTCAAGGAACGCTCGGCCCTTCGAGGCGTCTGGACAATCGATGACCTTGGGATTCACGCTGGTTCGAACGGCGTCGAGCACGTCGCGGCCCGCGAGATCGATCGCGGCGGCCGTCTTCCAGGGCAAATCCATGCCGGCCTTGTACGACGCGATGACGGCCGTCGAGGTCTTGGGCACGTTGCCCCGGGCCAGGAAGTGACTTTCGAGGTCTTCGGTCGTCACGCGCACGCCGGCCTGAACCAGGGCGATCTTCTGCCGGACGATCATCGCGTAGTCGACGTTTCGCAACTTCATACCAACGAGGTCGAAGATGCCGATCTTCGCCCCGGTGAGCAGGCTCTGGATGTAGAGCCGCACGAAGCTGAAGAACAGAATCAACATGAACAAGAAAATCAGCAGGGCGATGCCGGCCACGACCAGGATCCAGACCTGCGTGGTTTCAATCTTGTTCTGAGCGAAGAGGGGGGCCAACATGAGGGGGTGTCCTTCGGTGCATCGTTCGGCTGTCGGCGAGCGCGCAGCCGCAAGCGGCTAGCCAAGCCAATCTTACGAGAAATCGGCGGACTCGAAGTGCTCGACCGTCGGTTTGTCCGCCGGCCGCACTACTACCTTATTCGCCTGAACGGCCACGCACTTGACCCATTGTCCGCGATCGACCATCAATCCTTCGGTCAGCACGTCGATTCGCCGACCATCGAACTCGGCCACGCCAGAGGGTCGAAGCGGCGAAACGGTGCGCCCCGTCTTGCCCAGCAACCCTTCGAGTTCGGCGTTGCCGGCCATCGACGCGATCGTGGCATCGTGATCGGCCTGAACCACGTTTCGACCCATGGGCGAGTACGGCCAGAGATAGAACAGGAGCCCCGCGAGCATGGGCCCGCCAAGACAGACGCCGATCAAGGCCGTGACGGCCGACTCGAGGGAGGCGTTGGCGAACAACAGGCCGACGCCGACCAGTGCCGACGCGACGCCGATCACGACCAGGATGAACCCGGTCGGGATGAACATCTCCGCGACGACCAAAATGGCCCCGACGGCAATCAAAATGTAAGCGAGCGTGACGGGGTCCATGCGGTTACTCGGGGCGGATGTATTCGGCGAAATCGATGGCTCATGAGGGAGTGCGTTCCGACGCGTCGGACGAGGTCGGTGTCCCGGGCGATTTCGTCGTGTGCCCCTGGCCGTCTCCGTTTGGTGAATTCCGCCAGACTCGTCGGCGTGCGAGTATTTCCGGAGTGATTGGTACTCCGCTCGAGACAAACTCCACAATCATTACGTCCTCGTCGGACGTGAAGCGAGCATCATCCAGGGGCTTCATTCCAAGTCTCCGTTGTCGTCCAAGACCGATGGCTTGAGGTTCAGTCGAATGTCCGCGATGCACGTGTCTTCGCAGAACAATTCGACGAGATAAATACCCGGTTGAGGGAATGGCACGCCTGTCATCGCGTTCACCGAGCGAATCAAAATGTTCCGATCAGTCATTGTAAATTCATGAACGTTGGTGGAGTAGACGATCTTGATCGATTCCGCGGGCCGAACGTCAATTCGGGTGGTCATTCGACCGAGACCGCCCGTCAAATGAGCAATCACGCAGATTTGCCCCTGCACATGTGGATATGATTCGGGCTGAATCGTGTGAAAACTCCCAAGATAATGAATTTTGCCGTTGGAACCTCGTTCGAAGCCATCGCACAAGATCAGGGGTTGTGCGAACGGCAAGATTGGTCGGGCCACGTCGACCTCGCGTCTCGATCACGTCGATTACCCAACCGATATTCTACACGCGCCGAACCTCGAACGCAGTACCGTCGACCGCGACGACTGGAAAGTAATTGAGCGTGACCGGGTCATTGCGGTCACTCGGGTGGTTCGGAAGGCGGTTGGGGTATTCGCCGTTCGAACTCCCCGGACCTATCGGAGTCGCACGATTGCCTCTTCGTATTCCGCGAGTGCCGCGAACCCAAGACTTGAGTAGCACGCGACTGCGGCCGCGTTGTCGGCCAGTACATTCAGACCGATGATGTCGACCGTCCGCAGCAATTCGGCGCAGAGTCGGTCGGTTACCGCGACCGCATGTCCCCGACCGCGATGGTCCGGGTGCGTCACGATGTTCCCGATCGCGGCCACCCGTCGGCCCGGCGAATAGACGTGCGGACCGGCCGCGCTAATCAGTTGGCCGTCCACGCGCCGACCGTAGTAGTGCCCGGTATCGAGCTGACTTGGAGCGAACCAACTGCCCGGATATCCGACCGCGTAAAGCGCCCGGAGTTCGGCCTCGTCCGATCGCGACAGTCGTTCGACATCGATCGCGCCCGGATTGTCCAGGCGGGCATGGATCAGGTTCATTTTCCAATGCGGGCCACGCGACTCGAATTCCATCGCCGCCAGGGCCTCGCGGCAGCCGGGACTGAGGTGAGCGTAAACGCGATCCGGCAACTCGGCCCGGGCTGTGCGCAACAATTCGTGAAGTGGCTCGAACGGTGGTTCGCTCAGTGCCATCAACGTCGGCAATTCGAACGCCGAATAGAGCAACAGAACTGCCCGCAACTCGCCGGCCTCTTCGAGCCCGAACCACGCCGTCCGCGACCAGTACGGTTCGTCCAGGTCGCCGAGCGCGTAGACGTGCAACGCGGCGTTGCGTTCGAGGAACGACGCGATCCGGTCGCGGTCCGTCAAGCGGAGATAGGGCACGGTGTTACTTGGTCCGGCGCGGGGCGGGGAAGTCGAGTTCGGCTCGATTCAGCGTACTACGGCGTTTCGTTGTCAAAACGCTCTCGGCGCACGGACGAGACGAAACATCGCCACATGTCGGCCGCTCGACACGATCGCGGAAGGCGTGCAACATGCCGCGCCCCCGCTTCACACGTGTCAATCGACTCGTCCCTTCCCAGTCGCTCGCTACCGCCTTCCCGGCGTCCACGGCGCGCCGAGCTTGTCCAGTAACTGTTCGAGTTCCTTCAGTTCCTTGTCGGTCTGTTTCAATTCACCGGACACCTTGCCGAGTTCCTCTGCCGCGAATTTGTGTTGCTCGCGTTGGGTGCCCGTCGGCTTCGCGAGGATCGTGCGTGTGGCGGCCGCCGCGTTGCCGACGCGCTCGGCGATCGAGGGCGGGGCGTTTTCGTAACGCGAGGCGAGGAATGAGTCGCCCGTTAGCGCACGATTCATTTCGCGATGTTTCACGATCAGCTTGCGGACTTTCTCCTTCGCGTCGGCCGGTGCCGTTGGCGTCTGGTCGAGGGCCTGCTTCACTTGCTCGAGTCGCGTTGACAGTTCACCCGATGTGCCAGTGGCCACGTTCAGGTCGCGCTGCAACTTGATGACTTGCTTCTGAAACTCGGCGAGCGTCTTCAAATCGTCGGCCGGCAACGGCTCGGTGCCGACGTACTTCACGTTGAATTCGACCGGCCCGGCGAGCGGCGTGACCACGCCATCGACGCGCTTCGCCAGGCCCACCTTGTACTTGCCTGGCAACGCGAGCGGGCCGCCGCCACCCCCGCCAAAGACCGGCGAATCTTCATCGGCATCAACCGCGACCGCTGGCCGAGACAGCGACGCGCCCGTGAGCCGCAAGTCCCACGTGGCGCGTTGAACCCCGGCCCCGCCGGGCACGTTGATCACCCGCAACGGTGTGCCTTCGGCGTCGGCAATCGTCATCAAAACGGCCGGCGCCTCCTCCTCGACTTCGGCGCGCAGGTCGGCGAGGCTCGGGTACGCGTCGTTGCCTTTCTTCGCGGCCTCCTTGCGTTTCGCCTTGCGAGTCGGCAGCGAATCCTTCAAGTGATACGCGATCGTGGCGCCGAACGGCGGATTGTCGGCTGTGTAAAACGATTCGCCGAGCGATGCCTTGCCGCGCCCACCATATTGTTGCGTCGACATGTACAAGGCCGCGTCGCGGACCGGGAAGATCGCTGCCGGCGCGCCGAGCGCTTCCGGCGTGGACGCGCGCAACGGCGAATAATCATCGAGGATGTAGAAGCCCCGACCGAACGTGCCAACGACCAGGTCGTTCATCGGTCGTTGAATCGCCAGGTCGCGGACGGCGATCGTCGGCAGGCCGTTCTTCAAGCGATGCCACTTCGCGCCGCCATCAGCCGTAAAGAACAGGCCGAATTCGGTGCCGCAGAATAACAGTTTCGGATCGACGTGATCCTCGACGAACGCCAGGACCGACCCACGCGCCGGCAACTCGCCAATGATCGCGGTCCACGATCGGCCCGCGTCGGTGCTCTTCAACAGGTAGGGGGCGAAGTCGGCGCTCTTGTGATTGTCGAACGCGGCGTAAACCGTGTTCGCCTCGTGGCGCGAGGCGTACAGTCGAGCGACGTAGGTCCGATCGGGCACACCGGGGAATTTTTCAATCTTCCGCCAGGCCTTACCACCGTCCTCGGTCACTTGAATCAAGCCATCGTCCGTGCCGACGTAAATCAGCCCCTCGGTCTTTAGCGATTCGGCGAGGGCGGTGATGTTCCCATAAAGGGACGTTGATCCGTGTTTGAAGACGGCCTCCGGCCCGAGGATTTTGCCGAACACCGGGAGCTTGTCGCGATCGAGTTGCCGGCTCAGGTCGGGCGAGACGGCCGTCCACGAGTCGCCGCGATCGTCCGAGCGGAATAGGCGATTGGCCGCGAAATAGACCCGCGTATTCTTGTGTGGGCTCACAAGCAAGGGCGAGTCCCAGTTCCAGCGGAGGGGTGGTTCGCCGAGGCCGGGTTGCGGCTGGATCGGCACGCGCTGGCCGGTGCGCCAGTCGAAGCGCATCAGGCCGCCATATTGAAATTCGGCATAGACGATGTTGGGGTCTTTGGGATCGATCTGAATCTGAAATCCATCGCCGCCGACGAGCACATGCCAGTCGGCATTGGTGATGCCGTGCGAACTCATCGTGCGATTCGGTCCGCCGATGGTGTTATTGTCCTGCGTACCCCCATAGATGCGATAGAACGGCGAATCAATCTGTTCGCAATTGATGTCGTAAAACTGTGTGACGGGCAGGTTGGCCGCGAACTTCCAGTTGGCCCCACGATCGAAGCTTTCGTAGATGCCGCCATCACAGCCGACCAAGTAATAGTTCGGGTTCTTGGGGTCGATCCACAGTTCGTGATTGTCGACGTGCTTCCAGCGCTCGCTCATTCGGCCCAGGGTCTTCCCGCCATCGTCCGAGACCTGAATGATCATGTTCATCATGAACACGCGATCTTTGTTGGTCGGATCGACGACGACGTGCGAGTAGTATTGGCCCTGTTCGTCGTAGGAGTTTCGCTTTTCCCAGGTGACGCCGCGATCGACCGAGCGAAACAGGCCCCCCTGCTTCTCGGCCGCTTCCACTACAGCGTAAACCGTGTCGGGATCGGACGGCGCGAATGCCAGACCGATGCGGCCAAGTTCGGCACCGGGTAAGCCGGCGCGGACCTTGGTCCACGTCTTGCCGCCATCGGTCGTGCGATGCAAGGCACATTCCGGCCCGCCGTTCACGATCGTCCAGACGTGCCGCCGACGTTGATAGGCGACCGCGAGAATGGTGTCCGGATTACGGGGGTCCTGCACAAAGTCCGAGACACCGGTGTTCTCGCTGATATCGAGGAGCTTCGTCCACGTCTTGCCGCCGTCGGTCGTCTTGTAGAGCCCGCGATCGCCGCCCGGCCCCCACAACGGCCCCTGGGCGGCCACGTAAACCGTGTCCGAATTCCGCGGGTCGATTGCGATCTTGCCGATATGCTCCGAGTTCTTAAGGCCGACGTTCTGCCAGGTTCGGCCGCCATCAATCGACTTGTAAACCCCATCTCCATAGCCGACGCTGCGTTGACTGTTGTTCTCACCCGTGCCAACCCAAACGACGTTCGGGTTCTTGGGATCGAGCGTCACGCAGCCGATCGAATACGAGCCTTCGTTGTCGAAGATCGGCGTCCAGGTCGTCCCGCCGTTGGTCGTCTTCCAAACACCCCCCGAGGCGACGGCGACGTAGTAATGCGCGCGGTCGGTCGGATGAACCGCGAAGCCGACGACCCGCCCGGACATGAGCGCCGGCCCGGCGGCCCGAAGCTTGAGCGAAGCCAGCGCGTGCGGCTTGGCGTCGACCTTCGGCGCGTCTTTCTTGTCGGGTTGAGCGGCGACGAGCGACAGGCAGAGTAGGGCAACCGAATTCACGGCGCGGCCTCCAGGGTGCGAGCGTAGATTGTGGCGTGAAGTGATGATACGGCGGGGCAGTGCGACGAACCGCTAAGCCAAATTCGATTTGACCTTCGCCGGTGTACCGCTCCAGGCTTCGAGATAGGTACGCTCCAGTTCGACGAGCACGTAGCGATCGGGCGTCAGGAACAATGGCATGTCCGGCTTTGATTCGCCAACGCGGAACGCATGCACGCGGGCCGTGACTTCCGCGCCGGAGGCATAGGCCGCCAGTGCCAGCGGTTGGTCGGCCGGCAGTTCGTACGCGTCGTCCTGAAGTTCGGCCCAAATCGCGCCATGCAACCCCGCCGGGTCTCGCTTCCCCGGTGGAAACGGATCGACGATTAAGAGGTGAACGCCGGCCGCGATCGCCGAGCAAGCCTTGTGAACGAACGCGTCCAGGCGGGCTCGGGAGTTTTTGTTGCCCGGCGACACGAGTTCAACCATCGCGACGACCTGGTCGCCCGACCGGTGCCGAATGACGAGCGTGCGTCGCCGCGCCGTGTACGACATCAGATCGGTGACCGCGGTGACTTCGACCTTGGGCGGAGCCAGAGCGACCGCGACTCCGCCTTCGAAGTCTTCGCCAGTCGAGTCCGCTTGCCGCAACGTCAAGTCATTTGGCCCAAACTCGCCGGTCATTTGTTCGGCCAGCGCGTAGTATCCCGCCGGGAGGCGGCCCGCGTTCAAGACTTTACGCAACTCGGCGATCCAGGCGGTATGGAAGTCGTGATAGATTCCATCGTCGACTCGCGTCCAGTCGTGCATCGGCATGTCGGCCTCCCGAACGCGATTCTATCGCATTCAATCGAGGTCGAGGCGGATGTCGGCGTTCTTCTGCACGGACTTCTTGAGCTGCGGTTGTTGGGGGTTGCCGTACCGACCACCCAGGCGATCCGGGCCGGTCGCCTTGCCGCCCTCCTCGCCGAACGAGAATTTGCCCTCGCCCGCGCCTTTCGTCCGCCAATCGACTGTAATTGCGTACTCGCCTTCCGGTGCTCCGTCACTTGGCGCGTAGGTCGTCAGTTCCACCGAACCGTCGTCCTTCACATAGCCGAATGGCTTGCCGCCGATCCGCTTCTCGAAGGCCGGATCGACGGGATGGAACACGACGAACGCTCCGGCCGCCGGCTGGTTTCGATGAAATACGCTGAGTTTCATGGGCACGGCGGCGGGCTTGTTCGAGCCGCCGCACCCGGAGAACCCCGTGATGAGGATCGCGCCCGCGATCCAAGGCAAACGACGCATGGCAATATCTCCGCGGCGGGTCAGTCGGTGTTCGGGCTCGTCTCGGATGCGGTCAACCCGCCGCCGGCGCACGTGATCAGGGCCGCATACGTCTGCGGCGAAATCGTTTCCCGAACGAACCGAACCGAGCCATCGGCGAAGACGTGCATCGCCCCGCCGGGATGGAACGAATAGGTCTCGTTGTCGTTGTCGCAATTGATGACGCAGTTTCCGATTCCGGCGATTGAAATCGGCGACGTCGAGGTGTTCACCGTCACGCCATCAAGGCCGTAATCCGAATCGGGGTCGCCCCAACCGCCATCGTTCTGGGAATTGGCGCCGATCTTCTGGCCCTTGATCCAGCGTTGCGGTCGGCCGGCGTCTTCGCAAAGCAGGAACGTGTTCGACGTACCATCCGTGACGGCCGCGATCGTGTTCGCCTCGAGCGCTGGGTAGCCGACGAGCGGCAGTCCCGCCCCGCGAAGTTGCGGGCTCATCGCGCTCCACAGTTGAAACTGGCTCGTCCCGGTCGGGTAGCCGAAGAACGTGATCGACCCCTGATTGATCGAACTGCACGTGGCGTAGTCGGACGGAGCGGCCTGGAATGGGAAGCGCGCGCCGAAGTTGTACGAGCGCGAACACAGGACATCGCCACGCGGGGCCGACGGACATTTGAACGTCTTGACGGGTTGACGGATCACCGCCTGGTTGTCCGGCGTGCCGGGCACAATCGCCGGGGACGAAAAGAACGGGAAGCGCATGTCGTATTGACGAAACAGGTTGTCCTGTTCGAGGTACGGCAGCAAGCTGATGGCCCACGAATGAATGACCCCGGGGTACGGAGACCCCGGCTGGCCCGCGCCGCCCGGCGGCAAGCCGAGATTGACGATCAGGCTCGGCGGGAGCCGGCCGTTCGCGCTCTCGTAGTTCATGGCCGCCAAGCCGAGTTGCTTGAGGTTGTTGCCGCACGACAGACGGTTGGCGGCTTCCCGAATCTTCTGGACCGCCGGTAAAAGCAGCCCAATCAAGATCGCGATGATTGCGATCACAACCAAGAGTTCGATCAGCGTGAAGGCCGACCGCCGGCGCGAAAGCGGATGCATGACTCGTCTCCGCGGAATGAGGACGGGAGGGACGAACGCCCTCCGGACAGAACTTCTAGCCGCAGTCGACCGCGAAGTCAGGGCGCGACCGTGTACTTCACCCAAGCTTCTCGGCTCGCGCAGCGAGCCTTCTCCGCGACAACACAAACCCGACGCCAGACTGCTCAAATCACTGTCTAAAGCGTCCTTCATGTTGGCGTAGCGGACAACTTTGCGCCGAGCTCACCAATTCCACGGAGATCGAACGCCGTCAGCCGATTGGGTTCACCGCCAGCTCATCCGAAGTCGCGACGGCGACTGGCATCGCAGATCGCGCCGCCTACCGGGCAACGCGCAAGACGCAACTTGAGGCCGACCGCGGCGCGGCGACAGATCCATCCATAGTTGCGGCCCTCGATCAACGAATCGCGGAGTTGGCCAAGGCCGGCATCCGTCTCAACAGCCTCGGGTTCCAGTTGACGTACGCCCATCAACTGCGCGGTCCAAACGCCTGGACTGATCCGGGTGGGCTCCTCGGCGGCGCGCCAGCCGCAGGCGCGACCTGGAACGCCGAATACTGGTGCGGCGGCTGGGACGCCGATGGGCTCTGCGCGTTTGTTCGAGGGAGCGTCAAGATTAGTTGAGTCGTTCGGCGAAACTTCAAGATCAAGGCTCTCAATTCGGTTTCCTCAACCTTACATTCGTTGCCGACCGAGGTTCTACCAATCATCGTCGGTCCGATTGCGGCTGCGCGCAATCGGCGCCAAATGGCCTCCATATTTCAACCGCCGCTGAAATCTGGCGAAATCTCCGAGATTCCTCGCCAACTCTGTACAGCTGTTCGCCGACGTGCTATCGCTCTTCGAGAATTCTTTGGGAGAGTTGGTTGGCGGTCTATCACGGGTGTCGAACAGAGGGCGAAGGCTATGCGGTCTTGGTCGAAGAGGGCGGGGTGACGAGGTCACTCGACCCGCGCTTTGACTTGAAGCTGCACTCAATTGGCGGATTTGCCTGGGGTGAGCGGTCAGCACGATCGGCGCAGCTCGCACTGGCACTGGCATTGGCGGCGGACTCGCTTGATGATGACCGGCGGGCGCTCGTCGTTTACCCCGAGTTGGCGACCCGACTCGTCCCGCGTCTGCCGGACGAGGGCTGGACGATTTCGACGGAAGCGGTGCGACAGGTCTGTTTCGAACGAGGACGCGGTCGGTGAGCGGGTTGTTCGATGAATTGCCGATTGCTTGGCGAGGCGGCCGCGAACGACG
>JANLUE010001475.1:0-3631 GCA_031363325.1 Gemmataceae bacterium | reverse complement strand
GTTGCGGCCGATCCAGTCGAAGCGATTACTTTGCCCCACCGCCCACTTCGGGCTGTTGCCCCACCGTCAATTACGTTCAGCGAACCTACTATCAGCCGGTCACGACTTACAAGTCCGAGTCGTACTACGAACCGATCACGACCTATCGAACGTCCTACTACTGGGAGCCCGTCACGCGCTACCGGTACACGAGCTATTACGATCCCTGTACCGGTTGCTGCAAGCAAGTCGCGACGGCGCACACATCGTACTATCAGCGGTCGCAGTGCAATGCCGTCCAGAGCTACGTGCAACGCTGCCGCATGGTGCCGGTCACGGAACTCCGGAAGTCTTGCTACATGGAACCCGTGGTGACTTACTCGGGCTGTTGCGATCAGCCTGCTCCGGGCGCCGCCGTCCAGGAAGAGGGCGCGAACGGCGATCGAATCATTCCACGCGGCAAGGTCGACGAATCGGACGAACCGAAGATCCAAGCGCCGAAGATTGGCTCGCCGGGCTCGCGAAAGGTGATGCCACCTCCGGCCGGCACGATCCGTTCCGATCGCATCGCCAACCGCGACGGCGGCCGACTCCGTGGTCAGGTGGTGCGCGACGATCGCATCACGCCACGCGGCAACGCCACGCTTCGGTTCGTCGGCGAGAAGGACAGAATCGTACTGGCCAAGGCCGACCCGACGGGCCGATTCGCCATCGACCTACCGGCCGGCGACTGGACCCTGTACGTCCCCGGCCAGGACGGCGAGACGGTGTTCCACAGCACCGTTCAAGTCCGCAAGACCGACGACCGAATCGTCACGGTCGTGAGTCGATAGTCAACGCAAGTTCGACCAAGAGTGCAACAGACCCCCGCATTCGCGGGGGCCTTGTTCGTTCGCCTGCGGCGATTCGCTACTTCTTCTCCGGCTTCGGAATGTCGGCCAACGCTTCGGACACCTCGGCGTAATGGCTGAACTCCATCGAGAAGCTGGCCGTACCGCCGGTCGCGCTCTTGAGGTCGCTGTCGTATCCGAACATGTTCGCGAGCGGCACCTTCGCCCGGGTCATGCCACGCCCCTTGTCGCTCGAAAGCTCCTCAATCATGCCACGGCGGCGATTGATGTCGCCGGTGACGGCCCCCTGGTAGGATTCCGGGCCGACGACTACTACGGTCATGATCGGTTCCAGTAATCGAATCCCTGCGGCCTGCTGCACGTCGCGGAAGTTCTCCTCCGCGGCCAGCCGGAACGCGTCCTGCGACGAGTCGACGTCGTGCGTCTTGCCGTCGAACAGAATGCACTCGAGGTCGACGAACGGGAACGGGTACCTGCTCCCCTTCTTCGCCATGTTGCGAATGCCATCCTCGACCGGCGGGATGTATTCCTTCGGCACCACGCCGCCGGAAATTTCGTCGTCGAAGTAGACGTTGTTCGGGTCCGGCTTCTGCTTGTCCTCCGCCATCTTGGCCGCCCAACGTTCGATCCCCTCGTCGTTGAGCGGCGTGTACCGAACGTTGATGACGGCGAACTTGCCCCGGCCGCCCGTCTGCTTGATGAACCGCGTCTGGAACTCGATCGCCTTGCCGAGCGTCTGCCGGTAGGCGACCCGCGGCTTGCCCAGCGCCAGGGCCGAGTCGCCTTGCGGCAGGTTGATCGCCCGCTTGATCTTCTCCAGCGTGATGAACAGGTGCAACTCGCCCATACCGGAGAGGATCATGTCCTTGGTTTCTTCGTCCGTATGGAACTTGACGGTCGGGTCGTCCCGGATCATCCGGCCCAGGGCCTCCCCAAGCTTGCCGGTATCGATCGTCTTGGCCACCGTGATGGCCGCGGAGATCACCGGCTTCGGGAAGCTGATCGACTCGAGCGCGACGGGGGCGTCCTCATCGCAGAGCGTGTGCCCCGTATAAGTGTTCTTCAACCCGACGACGGCGACAATCGCACCCGGCTCCGCCTTCTCCAACTCCTGCCGGGTGTTTCCCATCATGCGGTAAAGCCGGGCGATCCGCTCGGTCTTCCCGTACGTCGTGTTCAGAACCGTGTCGCCCTGGCGGAGCGTTCCGGAGTAGACGCGGACGTACACGAGGTCGCCGGTCGGCTCGGCCACCGTCTTGAACGCCAGGCCGCTGAACGGTTCCTTCGCGTCCGGCTTGCGGACGACGACTTCCTTCTTCTTCGGATTGAGGCCCTCGACCGGGGGTCGATCGAGCGGGCTCGGCAGGAAGTTCACGACCGCGTCGAGCAGGATCTGCACCCCGTGAAAGTTCTTCGACGAACCGCAATAGATCGGCGAAAACTTGTTCTCAATCGTCCCGGTCCGAAGAGCCTTCACGAGCTTCTCTTTCGAGACATCCTTGCCTTCGAGGATCATCTCGGCGAGTTCGTCGTCGGCGAGCGAGGCCGTCTCGAGCAGTTCGGCGCGGTACAGGGCCGCTTCCTCGGCGTGCGAGGCCGGGATGTCCACGAGCGTGTACTTGCGGTTGGTCTTGTCGGTGTCGTCCTTCAGGACGAACTTGTTCTCGATCAGGTCGATGATGCCCTTGAACTCGTGCGATTCGCCGACCGGGATGGCGCAGATCGCGGGCGTGACCTGCAGTTTCTGCCTCATCTGCTTGACGCAGTCCTTGAAGTCAGCCCCGAGCCGGTCGAGCTTGTTGATGTACGCGATCCGGGGGACCTTGTACTTGTTCGCCTGGAACCACACGGTCTCGGACTGGACCTCGACGCCGCCGACCGCGCAGAAAACGCAGACGCCGCCATCGAGGACGCGCAAGCTCCGCTCGACCTCGGCCGTGAAGTCCACGTGCCCGGGTGTGTCGATGATGTTGATCTCGTTCTCGCCCCAGTCGATGGAGACGGCGGCCGAGTTGATCGTAATGCCCTTCTGCCGTTCGAGAGGGTCGAAGTCCGTCGTGGTGTCCCCCGAGTCGACGTCGCCGACCTTGTGCTTCGTGCCGCTGTAGTAGAGAATCCGCTCGGTCGTCGTGGTTTTGCCCGCGTCGACGTGGGCGATGATGCCAATGTTTCGCAGTTTTTCGAGCATGGAATTCGGCCGGAGGCCCTGCCGGCTGCACAGGGGAAAACGGAGCGGCCGGGAATGCACCACACATCCCGGGACCCCCGCGACGGCGGGAGTACTTTCAGTTACACAGACATCGGGGGATTCGTCGCGGTTCGGGCGGCCTCACGGCGACGGCTTCGCGACGTCCCCATTCGTGGGGACGGGTCAATCCTTCCTGGAAGGACGGACAGTCAACTTTGGATAAGCGTATGGGAGAAAGGGTTCGAGGCCAGCCGAACCGCCGAGTGAAGTTTGAGTGTGGGTCGGGGGAATGGCGACGCGCTCGATGCGCCGCCTGAGCCACGTCGGCCTCACCCGCCGCCAGCGCCGTGTCGGCGAATAAACTTCTTTGTGTATTTGTAGCAAAATGGACGCCTCCGACAAAAGTCATTTTGACGTAAGTCGTTATTTATCATCATTTTGTGTCAAATATCTCTTGACGGCCGCGCTCGGTTGCGCTATCTTAAGTATAAGCCAGCAAAGGAGTTGCGTGCCGCCATGCGCCATGTCGTCGATCCGCGACAAATCCCCCTCTTCGACGTGTTCGCCGATGTCTTCGCGCCGCTCGCGCGCAAGCGCGTCGACGAGGGCTGGC
>JANLUE010001465.1:0-2112 GCA_031363325.1 Gemmataceae bacterium | reverse complement strand
TCGTCAATGTCGGCCGGCTCGGTCAGCACCTTGCGACACGCCGACAGCACGAGTCGGCCATGGCGACGCACGATCGCCTCGAACGCCGCCGGGTCAGCCGCGCCGCGACACCGGCCGAGCAATTCAGCATCGGTCGCATCGCCCAGGCGGGTCGCGGAATACGCCGACTTCATCAAGCCAGCGAGCCGGTTCAGTTGCGTGGCCACGGTCGGGCCCCTCGCGGGATCGGGAACTCACACTGTAGTCCCACGAGCGGGGAAGGAGACATGAGAAGTTACTGCGAGCCTCGCTGGCGTGACGAGTCACAATCCCAGCTTCGCCGCCCGCGTCTCGTCAATGAGTTGCTTCAGCCAGTGCATGTAGGGCGTGCCGCCCGTGCCGCGCGGGTCGGTTGTCCACTGGTTAATGTACTGGTGGGCCCAGCCGTAATGGACTTCGCGGAAGGTGGCCATCGCTTCGAGGACTTCGTTGTAGACATCCGCGTCGGCCAGGGGCCGCACGTCCGGCATCCGTTCGACTTCGTCGATCAACGCCCGATGCTCGACCGGCATATAGTTCCGCATGTCGAGCAAGTGGTTGGTCAGGCCGGTCGCCTGGTGGGGCACTTTCATGAATGCGCCAAGGGTCGGCACGATGCTGCTCTGAGCGCCCGTCTCGCCGCGATAGCTCGCCGGTTGCGGTTCAACTCCTTCGTAAAGCACTCCCTGGAAGAAACTGATGTACGGTCGAAACGTGCGGTAGTAGAGGGCGGGGTCCATCTTCTCCGGGATGCGCCGAAGCACGTTGACCTGTCGCCAGACGCACGCGGCGACTTTCTGCAAGGCCACGCGAACGCCGGACCGATCCGATTGCGAAGCGGCGCTGGCCGCGTCGTCGATCGCCGCGAGCAGGCCGGCGGCCAGGGCTTCGATCTCGACGTGCACCAGGATGAACCAGTGCTCGTCGTACATGTGCACGAAGTTTTGGATCGTATCAATGTTCCCGAGCGCGATCGGCCCATTCGGGTCGAACCGTTTCCAGTTGAACAGGGCGTAGCCGTCGTAGGAGAGGATCGGCGGTCGGCCGAGCAACTTCGCGACGCGCGCGAGCGGGACGGCCACGTTCCGCGGCAACACGTTCGCCTTCGGCTCGCCGACCTGGTTGACGTACGCCGACGCGAGAAAGCCAAGCCGCACGTAGTAGAGCCGCAACTCGGGGAGATCGTCGACGGACGGTTCGTCGATCGCCCAGTGCGGAATCGCGGTGTTCGAGATGAGCCGACGAAAGTCCCGGTCTTGAAGGAGGCTCGGCAGATTCTGGCCGAGTTCGTCGAGCGGCGCGAACTCGGGGAAGCGCCGGAACGAAGTGGCCGGCGCGTGGGCCGGGAGGAAGCCGTGTTGTTTGAGGAGAGGATCCATCCGAGTTTTGTAGGGTGGATGGCGAATACACCCACCCCACGCGGCCCGGCTTCACAACATCGGCTTGCCGGCCGGCATGTGTTGGAGCACGTCGTCGACCAACCCGTAAGCCTTCGCCTCGGCGGCCGACATGAAGTTGTCGCGATCCGTGTCCTTTTCGACTTCGTCGAACGTCTTCCCGGTGTGTTTCACCAGAATGTCGTTCAGGTGCTTCTTCATGCGCAGGTATTCCTTCGCATAAATCTGGAACTCGGTCGACGTGCCACGCAGGCCCGCGAGCGGCTGGTGGATCATGATCCGCGAGTTTGGCAGGGCGAAGCGCTTGTTCTTGGCGCCAGCCGTCAGGAGCAACGCGCCCATGCTCGCGGCCTGACCGATGCAGTACGTCGCGACATCGCAGGTCACGTATTGCATCGTGTCGTAGATGCTCATCCCCGCGGTGACCGACCCACCCGGGCTGTTCAGATACAGGTGAATGTCGGTCTTCGGGTCTTCCGATTGCAGGTGCAACAGTTGAGCGACGACGATGCCCGCGCTGTCGTCGTCGACTTGCCCTTGCAGGAAGATGATGCGATCCTTGAGCAGGCGGCTGTAGATATCGAAGTACTGTGGCTCGCGGCCTTCCCGCGAAACGACGAACGGGACCCCTGGCATGTGTGTTCTCCTCTGGGGCTCGATTGCCCGCATCGTCCGAACAGGCGAGCCGGGGGGCGTT
>JANLUE010001462.1:0-1567 GCA_031363325.1 Gemmataceae bacterium | reverse complement strand
CCCTGCGGTATTGCCGTCCAGCCTCGTCCTGTTTCTGTAGCCCCCAAGTCACATTCGCCAGGTTGTAGAGGCTAAGTGCGAGCTCTTGCCGGTACGTGGGCACGGCGGGGAACTCCGCACATAGCCTTTCCTGAATGGCCGCCGCCTGACGGAGCTCGATCTCAGCTTCCACTGATCTTCGCAAACTTTGCAGCACGTTTCCCAGGTTGTGTCGATACCTGGCCAGTTCCCAACGATACGGGGGCGCGGCGGGGAAGTCGGCGGCGAGTTTCTCCTGGATCGAGAGGGCTTTGCGATACTCCTCCTCCGCCTCCGGCTTCTTGCCGAGGCCGACGAGGAGAAGTCCCAGGTTGTTGTGGCTCTTGGCCAGACCCTGGCGATGCGCGGGCACAGAGTGCAATTCGTCGGCGAGTTTCTCCTGGATGGTCAGCGCCGTGCGATACTGTTCCTCCGCTTCGGGGCTGCCGAGAGTGGCGAGCAGTGCTCCGAGGTTATTGTGACTGGAGGCCAATTCCTGGCGATACGTGTGCACGGCGGGGAAATCGGCCGCGAGTTTTTCAATGATCGACAGCGCTTTGCGAAATTGCTCGTTCGCTTCGGGGCGCCGTTCGGCTCCAGCGAGCAGAATCCCCAAGTTGGTATGGCCGCGGGCCAGGTCCTGACGATACGCGGGCACGGTGGAAAAGTCGGCGGAGAGCTGCTCCTGGATCGACAGGCCCTTGCGATGCTGAATTTCCGCCTCCGTCCGATCACCGAGAAGTTCGAGCATGCCCCCCAGGTTGCTGTGGCTTCGGGCCAACTCCTGACGATAAGCGGGCACGGTCGGGAAGTCGGCGGCGAGTGAGGCGTAACTGTCGCGGGCGATGCGGAACGCCGCCGCGGCTTCACTTTTCCGACCCAGGCGATGTTCGATCACCCCCAGGCGGATCGCCGCCTTCGCATGGCGCGAACGGGAGAGTTCATCGTCCGCCTTCTCGCCCGCGAAGTCCCGGTAGTAGCCGAGTACCCCTTGCAGAAACTTCTTCTGCTCCTCGCCGATCGCCGTCTGCGCGGTCAACGAATCGCCCGTGGCTTCGGAGACCATCGCGTCGAGCACTTCGCGGGTCCGATCGCGAGCCTTCTCGGCCTTCGCGCGCTGTTCGACCGCGACGGCCCGTTGCGCGACTTCGCGCTCCTTCGCCTGGCGCTCCTCGAAGGCGGCCAGCGCCGCGTCCCGTTCTCTCGCTTCCGCAATCCCGCGCTGCTTCTCGGCGTGAAGCAGCCCAAAGGTCGTGCCACCAATTCCGCCCAACAAGGCGAGGACGGCGACGGTCGCAGCCAGGACCTGGGGGCGATTGCGCTTCACGAACTTGCGGAATCGATAGGCCGCGCTCGGCGGGCCGGCCAGCACCGGCTCGTCGGCCAGATAGCGCTGGATGTCCAAGGCGAAGCCGTTGGCGGTCTCGTACCGCCGCGAGCGATCTTTCTCCAGGGCCTTCATCACGATCCAATCCAGATCGTTGCGCAACATCGTCATCAACCGCTTCGGCTCCATCTGCCGACTCGCCGCGATGCTCGGCAGGCTGCC
>JANLUE010001422.1:0-7899 GCA_031363325.1 Gemmataceae bacterium | reverse complement strand
CGGGCCATGGCCAACGGACGACCCTGAGTTGCCGACCGCGACGCAGGGGTCGGATCGATTCGAGATCGGCCGCAACTTCGCCAACAAGCTGTGGAACGCGGCTCGGTTCATCCTGATGAATCTCGACGGCTATACGCCCGGCCCACTCGACCCGGCCACGCTGCCGATCGAGGATCGCTGGATTCTGTCCCGCCTAACGACGACAACACTCGCGGTCACCGAGGCCCTGGAGGGGTACAAGTTCAGCGACGTCTCGCGGACGATTTACGATTTCACGTGGTCCGAGTTCTGCGACTGGTACATCGAGATGGCGAAGGGTCGGTTAAAGGATCCCGCAGGCAAAATTGGCGTGCAACGCGTGCTGGTTGGCGTACTCGATGGCATCCTGCGACTCGTGCAACCGGTCATGCCGTTCGTGGCCGAATCGTTGTGGCACGCGCTGAACGAGTCGGCCCTCGAACGCGGCTTGCCGACGCCCGCGAAGGCGACCGAGTCCGTGGTGATCGCCCCCTGGCCTGACTTGCCAACCGAGTGGCAGGATGCGGCCATGGAGACGCGCATCGCCCGGATGCAGGACCTCGTGCGGATCGTCCGCGACGTCCGCAATCGGTACAGCGTCGACGGCAAGACGCCGCTCGACGTGTTTGTGAAGTGTGCCGACCCGGTGGCCGCCGACTTCGCGTCGCTCGAGCCGTTCATTCGCTTGCTGGCGGGAGTGGGCAAACTCGAATGCGGCCCGTCGGTGATCAAACCGAAACAGTCGACATCGCAGGTGACCGCCGACTTCGAGGCGAGCGTGTCTCTCGCCGGCCTGATCGACCCGGCCGCCGAGATCGCGCGGCTGGAGAAACAACGGGCTGAGAAGGTGAAGCAACTCGATGCGACCAACAAGAAGCTGGCGAACGCCGACTTCGTGGCGCGAGCCCCGGCCGAGGTGGTCGCGAGCCAGCGCGAATCGATTTGCGACCTGGAGAGACAACTTGCGTCGATCGACGAGACCGTGCGGGACCTGAAGGACGCGTCCGCTTGAAGGAATCCGCATTTCCCCGGAGTTGAAAGGAAGAAGATGTTCCTTCGCGTCACGATCGCGGCCCTCACGCTCCAGACGTTCGCATTCGCCCAGGGGCGAACACTTTCGGCCGAAGACGCCGACGCACGCTTGCGTCGGGCGGCCATGGCCGCGCGCGAAGCGAGCGACGCGATCGTCCTCGAACGCGTTCTCGAGATCCGCGATCAGGTCGAACGGTCATTGGGCCGCGGCGATCAGTCGGCCGTCGAACGGCTCGTTCGCGATGCGGAGTCCGTGGCCGAACTCGACTTCGGCGGCAAGACGATGTTCGGTTTGCCGGTCGCGCAAACGTCGCCGCGTCTCCGCAAGGCGATGGCGGTTCCGGAAGCCAAACTCGCCGATGCGCTGGCCAGGGGGGATCGCACCGCGATTGAGAAGGCGATTGGCGAATTGAGCAAATTGTTAGGCGATAGCGCCGGCGTGCCGGAAGTTCGTCGGCGGGGCGACAAGCTCAAGCCGGAGGCGATCGCGCCGCAGGCCGTCGCCGAGATGTTCCTCAAGGCGATCGCCGACGACCCGCGTCGACGGAAGGCGCTGTCGGCCGGCGTGCCCGCCAAGGGGACGATGCCCCGGGCGTATGCGTCCGTCGTCGAGGGGTGCGTCGCGATTCGGCCACTCGTCGAGAAACACGTTCCGGCCAAGCTCGCCGAGCTGGATGCGCTCGCCACGGGATGCGCGAAGTCGCTCGTCGCGATGCAGACCGAAGCGGGGTACTTTCGCTTTCCGGACACTCGACTGAAGACATTTGAATATGGCGAAATGATCGACCGACTGATTGAAGCGAATCCCGCGGCCGTCCAGGGCGAATGGGTGATCGTGCCGTTGCCGAATGGCGAAAGCCAGACCGACGCGGCCGAATGCGGCATCGCCCTGCTTCGGGCCGGCAAGGCGTACCGCAACGACGAATGGACCAAGGCCGGGATGCGGGCGGCCGACTGGGCGGCGTCGATTCCACCGGTAGCGGGCTTTCATCTCAATGCCTGTTCGGTCAGCTTGCTGTGCGAAGCGTTTCGCGCGAACAATGACAAGAAATATCTGGACGCGGCCCAGGCGAAGTTTCAACTCGGCGTCGAGCCCGGCCAGACGCCGACGGGCCGTTGGCTCGACCCGCGCGCAGCCCGCACGACCAATCATCTGATTCTGCTTCGAGCCGTCCTCGATCTGGAAGAATCGACCCCGGCGGGCCCGGCCCGGGAGTCGTTAGGCAAGATCGCGATCAAGGCGATGTCGGCCCTGGCCGCGGAGTCCGAGTCGCTCGGCGTGCCGAGTACGCCGAACACGATTCAGGAACTGGGTCAATTCGTTCGCTTGCACCCGGACGCGTTGCCCAAGGCCCGCGACATGTTGGAAGTCGCCGCGACCGGGGCGGTGCGCCGTTGCACGACGGGCGACCGCATCCGGGCCGCCGTGCCGTTGCCGGAGTTGGCCAGCGTCGCAAGGGTTTGGGAAAAGTAACATTGGTCTATTAAGCGATCGATCGGAGGTGTCGAACTTCTTGGGGCTTGAACTGTGTCGTTCGATCCAGGATCAATTCGTCGAACGACAGTTCCGTTAGGCAACCTTCAACTGCGTGCCCGTCCATCAACTCGATGGCCACCGTTCGGCCGAGCAAATCAAGGCGATTGATCCAGGCCAATTCGAGGGTCGCCCGGTCGCCATCAAAGAGTCGCCCGTAGCCTTCATCGAGTCGTTTGATGAGGGCCTGAGTGACTTCGGGCACGTCAAGCGGTCGGCCAACAGCGAGGAGCAAGGAAGTCGCGTCGGGCAGGACCATTGCGGCGACATCGGCGGCCGAGAGGTTCACGTTGAGGCCGATGCCGATCACGAAGTACGGGCCGGCCGACGACGAGCGAACCCCGCCTTCGATCAGGATGCCGCAGATCTTTTTGCCTTCGACCAACACATCGTTGGGCCACTTGATGGTGGCTTCGAGTCCGGTGAAATCGCGAACGGTTTCGGCGACGGCGACCGCAGCGAACCCAGTTAGGATTGCGGGCCGACGCAGATCCTTGGGAGGAAAGACCAATGCGGAAAGAAGCACATTCGCTCCGGGCGGGCTTTGCCAAACGCGACCGTATTGGCCGCGACCCTGGCCCTGGAGGTCGGCCGTCACAACCAGGCCCGCGTTGGCCGGATCGGACGCGTACTCGGCCGCGCGCGTGTTCGTACTATCGGTCGATTCGAGGTGGACGCGGTGCCGGCCGATGTGCCTCACGCCAGCAATTCCTTGATGACCTTGCCATGAACATCGGTCAAGCGTCGGTCGATGCCGTTGTGCCGGACCGTCAGGCGTTCGTGGTCGATGCCGAGCAAATGGAGGATCGTGGCGTGGATGTCGTACACCTCGGTCGGCTTGGTTCGATCGAGGGGCTTGTACCCCCAGGGGTCGCTTTGGCCGTGCGTGATGCCGCCCTTGATCCCACCGCCGGCGAGCCAGTTCGTGAAGCAATTGGGATTGTGGTCGCGACCCTTGCCCCCCTGGCTCGACGGCATTCGGCCGAACTCGGTCGTCCACAGAATGATCGTGTCGTCCAGGAGGCCGCGTCGTTTCAGATCGGCGATCAGCGCGGCCGCACCGCGAGCCATGCCGTGCGCGAGCGGACCGTGGTCGCGCTTCACGTCTTCGTGACTGTCCCAGTTACGCCGCGGGAAGCCGTTGTCGTTGCCGCTCCAGATTTGCACGAAGCGCACGCCGCGTTCGAGCATTCGCCGGGCGACCAGGCACTTGCGACCGAAGTAATCGGTCTCCTCGATCGGATTGATTTCTTTGTCGAACGAACTCTTGCCGTGATCGAGGCCGTACAGCTTGAGTACGTGCGCGGGCTCTTTGGAAATGTCGAGCGCTTCCGGAGCGGCGAGTTGCATCTTGGCGGCCAACTCGTAACTGCGGATGCGGGCGTCGAGCCGTTCGTCGCCGGCCCGGTCGGCCGCGTGGCGGCGATTGAGCTTGCCGAGCACGTCGATCCCGGCCGCGTCGCCGGTGCGAGTCACGTAGCCCGTTCCCTCCGGCGGAAACAGGTCGGCGATCGGCGTCTTGCTCTCGGGGTAGATCACCGTGCCTTGATGGCTCGCCGACAAGAACGCGCTATCCCAGTTCTTCGTCCCGTTCGACGCCATGCCGCGATGGTCCGGAAGAACGACGAACGTCGGCAAGTTTTCGTTCAACGTGCCGAGCCCGTAGCTCACCCAACAACCCATGCCCGGGAAGCCGGGGCGATTGAAGCCTGTGGTCTGCAACAGTGTGCCTTGACTGTGCACGCCCGTCTTGCCGATCACATTGTGAACGAACGCCATCTCATCGATGACGGCCCCGAGCGGCGCGACCGGTTCGCCTAACGGCTTGCCGCACTTGCCGTAGGGCTTGAAGTCCCAAAGCGGCTTGAGCCACGGCCCCAGGCCGTTCTGGAACGCCTCCACATGTTCGCCGAAGTCGGAGGGTTGCCCATGCCGTTTCACCAGTTCCGGCTTGAAGTCGAACAGGTCGATATGGCTCGCCCCGCCGGCCATAAAGAGTTGAACGACGCGCTTGGCCCTGGGTTTGTGGTGCGTTTCAGCTCCAGCCGCCATGGCCGCCAGCGCGATCCCCCCGAGACCGCCACCGGAGGAGAAAAGAAAGTCTCGACGCGTCGCTTGCCGGAACATAGTGCCTCCTCAGTACTCAGTACTATTGCGCCTTGGATCGATTTTTGAGTGTGAGGTCGGGCCTCGGCTTGCCAGTTATTCGTTCGTAGATCTCCCACACTCGATCCGAATACTTAACGGGCCGGACTGCGTTCTTGACTCCGGAACCTTCCAGCACCATGTGACGAATGAACGAAACCGTCATCTTCCGAATCTCGGTGCCTTCCTGAAACAACTGTCCGAATATTTCGCGTGACAAATATGTGCGGTCGTAGGCCGTCGCCAAGTGCGACTGGGTCTCGTTCAGGCTGCCAATCGAATAACCCAAAAACTGAACAAATTCGCCCTGAGTACCGCGACCGAACCCTTCCGCGATATTGGACATTCCGGAGTCAGACGAATCGTTGATTTGCGCCACGAGCCTTCGATCACGCGCGAACGGCTTGGTCTCTGTGCACTGATAAATCGACTTCGACCACTTCCGCGAGCGCTGCCAAATGACAAGCTCGGTGAAGACTTGAACGCCCATCGCTTCTCCTTCGAGGAAAAGACTACCGTACTGAGTACTGAGTACTGAGTACTGAGTACTGAGTACTGAGTACTGAGTACTGAGTACTGAGTACTGAGTACTCAATCCACGAACACAAACTCATTCAAATTGAAGATCACCCGGCACGCGTTGGCGAGTCCGTGCTTTTCCGCGTACGCCGACAGGTCTTTCAGTTCATCCGGCGCTGGCGTTCGTCCAAACGCGCGTTGATAGGCGATCGTCAATCGGCCCGGCAGATCGGGCGCTGCGTTCTCCAAGCTCGCCGCGAAGTGTTTGGCCATCGTGACGCCGAGTCGATTGTTCAACAGCGCCAGGGCCTGCAAGGGTGAGATCGTCTGCGTTCGTTTGTCGACGGGCAACGACGGATCGGCGCAATCGAACGTGGCCATGAACGGCTGTAGCTGTGAGCGCACGATGAACCGGTAGATCGAGCGGCGATGGCTGCGAACGTCTTCGGGGTCGTGCAGATGATATTCGTAATGCGGCGAATGTTCCGGTTTGTCGATCACGAAGTCCTGGAAGCCGGGGCCGAAGGGTGTTCGATCGAGTTTGCCCGCGACGGCGAGGAGGCTATCGCGTATCGCTTCCGCTTCGAGCTTCCGTCGCGACATGCGCCAGAAATAGGCGTTGTTCGCGTCGACTTTGGTTCGACTCGGATCGTCGGTCGAAGCTTGACGATAGGTGGCGCTCGTGACCATCAAGCGGTGCAGATGTTTCAGCGATTGCGTGTCCAGCAGTTCCGCCGCGAGCCAGTCGAGCAGTTCGGGGTGTGTCGGCAACTGTCCCATTCGGCCCAGGTCGTTCGGCGAATCGACGATGCCGCGACCGAAATGATAGAGCCAGAGGCGATTGGCCATCGACCGCCAGGTCAACGGGTTCTCCGGCGACGCGAGCCACTTGGCAAGCGCGGCGCGGCGAGCGCCTTCCGAGTGGTCCGCTGGCAGAACGAAGTTCGGGGCGAGGCCGGGGATCGTGCGAATCGGGCCGGGCTCGACGGACTTGCCGGGCCGCGTCACGTCGCCACGAGGAAGGACCGAGATCGATCGCGGCTTGCCGCCAGTCGGGCCGGTGCCGACAAACGTGCCCGACCCATTGTGAATCGCCCCGATATAGGCGACACGTTGGGCTGGCAACTTCGCCAACTCGCGCTTCGTCGATTCAAGCTCGGCCAACGTCGCGTCGCGTTCTTTCTTCAATTCGGGAGTCATGACGCGATTCAGCAGTGTCTCGCGTTCTTCCTTGAGCTTCGCGGGATCGCCGACCGCGGAGCGGGCACTGGGATGAACGACCCCGTCGGTGAGGTTGGCCTTGCGCCAGCGTGGCGGGGCCTCAATTGAATCGAGCGCGGTCACCGTCGCAGCGTGCGCCAGGTTCTTGTCGGCCGCGTCGCGGGCTTCGAGTTCGGCCAGTGCGAAGATGTAGTCGTTCTGACGCAGCCCGAGCTTGGTGGCCGTCACACGGATGTACCGGGCCGTCACCTTCGCGGCGAACGACCGGGGGCTCGTGCCGGGATTGGCGAAGTCGGCCGTCGTGCGATCGGCGATCGACTTGACATCGCGGGTGAACATATCGTCGTCGCATGCTTCAATCTTGAATCTCACTGGGAAACCGAACCCCGCCCCGATGTTGTTGAAGTCATCGTGACAGCCAACTAACACAATGGATTCAATGGCTTGCGATTTGCCGAGATCGACCTGGGCCCATTTCAGTTTTGTCGATTCGCTTTCGATAGCGCTGTGATAGCCGAACTCGGGCCGACCTTCCACACCCGGCTTCGTAGCGGCCGCGATCCGGGAGTCGATTTCAGTTAGGGCCTTGCCCGCCAGCCTGGCGATTTCGGCGTCAATCGCCTTTTTTCTGGCCTCGGCAAGTTTGCGCCTCGCTTCGATCGAGGCTCGGGTCTTCGCGACGGCCGGATCGAGATCGTACGACTTGTCCGTGCGATCGAGCGCGGCGAACACGGCCTGCAACCGATAGTAATCTTCCTGAGCGATCGGGTCGAACTTGTGATTGTGGCACTGGGCGCAGTGAACCGTTAGGCTCATGAAAGTACCAATCGTGTTTGCAACCATGTCGTCACGGTCGAGATGCCGCGCAACTTTGCCATCAATCTTGTCCTCCGGGAGTTCGGCATGCCCGATGAAGTCCCAGGGACCGGCCGCGATGAACCCCAGGGCTTCGATGCCGTCACGTGTGCCGGAATATAACACATCGCCGGCGACCTGTTCTTGAACGAATCGGCCGTAGGGCTTGTCGGAATTGAAGCTGCGAATCACATAGTCGCGATACGGCCAGGCGTTTGGCCGCGGCTTGTCCTTGTCGTACCCGTGGGTGTCGCCGTAATGAACCACGTCGAGCCAGTGCCGAGCCCAGCGCTCGCCGAAATGCGGCGAGTCGAGCATTCGATCGACGAGCTTCTCGTAGGCCATCGGGTCGGGATCTTTGACGAAAGACTCGACCTCGGCCGGCGTTGGCGGCAGGCCAAGCAGATCGAACGACAGCCGCCGAATCAATGTGCGGCGATCGGCTTCGGGCGATGGCGACAGCCCCTTCTCGCGGAGCTTGGCGCGAACGAACGCATCGATCGCGTTCGTTCCGGCGGGCACGGTTGGTCTCTTGATCGGCTGAAGCGACCACCACGAGTCGGCGGACTCGGCCG
>JANLUE010001401.1:0-2180 GCA_031363325.1 Gemmataceae bacterium | reverse complement strand
TCGAGGGCCGCCGTGTAACCCTCGTGTAACCGCGAACCACGAACGACCGGAAACGCTACGTTTTGAGGAGTTATCGACGGGTCATCAGGGGACTGTCGATCCGGTGGTTGCGGGTTCGAGTCCCGTCGTCCTCGTTGCGCCCAAACCCTTCTGCCAAGCGAAGTTCAGCTTACCTCTCGGCGTTCGAGAGTGCGGCCGGAAGCTCCCAAACTTGCGGTACTCTACCGCGAGAGGAGTCTACCTACCGTGACTCGTCGTCTTTCCGTCCCCGCCTATCGCCTGCATCGGGCCAGTGGTCAAGCCGTCGTTACACTCACTGATCCGTGTGGAACGCGCCGCGACTACTACCTTGGGCCGCACGGCTCGCCAACTTCGCAAGCAGAATACGGGCGCCTAATCGCCGAATGGACGGCTGCCAACAAGTGTCTTCCGTTCGCCGGCCCCGTGCCGAACGACCTGACCATCGACGAAGTGATCGCCCGTTTTTGGGCTCACATCGAAACGCATTACCGTGACCGCCACGGCAAACCGACGGCAGAAGTGGGCAACTTCCGGCTTAGCCTTCGACCCTTGGTGAATCGCAGCAACGCTGACCAATGGTTTTGCGCGTATCCAATCGCTTGGCCCATCGGGCTCTTCGGCAACACGTTCGCTTTCTCGGACTCGATCCTCTCCGCGAAGGCGCGCAGTTGCGGCAACGTCTGTTCCAGGCGAAAGCGCAGACGCACGGCTTCGGCCGCCTCGCCGTCGAGGCCCGCCTTCGCGATCTCGGCCGTCGCTTGCTTCTCGATGGCGTAGAGTTCGCCGATGCGCGCGGGCGCCTCCAGCACCTCCAGCACCGTTGTGAGCAGGTCGCGATCGCAGCCGGCCCGCCGGCCCGTACCGGAAGCGCTGCCCGCGCGTTAAGCGAATCTCGATCGGTGCCGGCGTGCGTCATGGGGCGACATCAACCACCGTGACCGGCACGAAGGCGGGTGTCCTCGACGCGGCCCCCGTCGAACGTTCGAGGTTCCGCTTGGCGACAGTGCGCTGCTCGCCGAATCGATCCCTGCCCTACCCCCTTTGTTAGCCTGAGTCACGCCGGCCGGATGATCGACCGGCTCCGAAGTTTTCCGAAGACTCAGAAATGACCGCGACCGTCGCGAACCGACCTAAGCCGTTCATTGACGGCAAGCCAAAAGCTACGGGCGAACCGCCGGCCAACGGCAAGCCCATCGTGATCGGGAAGCCCGCGCCTCCCACTTCCGCGCCGAAGACCGCAACGCCCACACCTACCAACAGAATTGAGCCGTTTGTTAACGGCAAGCCGAAGAGTGACGGCGAACAGCCGATCCGAGGGAAGCCCAGTTCGAATGGGAAGCCCTCACCTCCCGCAACGGCGCCTGAGCCGAAGGCCACGACGACCCGGCCGGCCACGATTCCACCGACAACGGACCGGAACGAAGCCGGTCGGTTCAAGCAGGGTTGTAAGCCCGGGCCTGGGAACCCGTTCGCCAAGCGTGTCGCGACGCTGCGGAAGTCGCTGCTGGACAGCGTGACCGAGGCCGATGTCGCCCAACTGGGAAAGAAGCTGCTCGCGCAGGCCATGGACGGCGATGTGGCGGCGGCGAAAGTGCTGCTGTCGTACATCGTCGGGAAGCCGACTGAAGTGGTTGACCCCGATCGCATCGACGCGAGGCCTGACGTGCGGCCCTTGCTCGCCATTGTCGAAGCGCAAACGCGACCGTTCGGCTCGATGATCCAGAATTCGGCTTGTTGGTACGACTGCACCTCGTACCGGGTCAGCGCCTGGCCGGTCCGAACGTTCGCGAGGGGAAACCAACAGTGGGGCCAGTCGGACGACAACGTGGCGGACTGCCTGACCTGCAAGACGCCGGGTCTATCGAGGGGGGCCTCGGCCACCCGGATGAATCGCATCACGCCCGCGAGCCACGATTCACGCATGGCGCCCGCTTGCTCTGGCCAGTCGTGTTCGTCGAGCCAATCGGCGAAGATCAAACGCGGCGAGTCGTTCCGGGGATCGCCGAGGATCGCCCGCATGAACGGGCGAAGGTACTTGTTTAGCGCCCCTGGACGCCGGGTGGGGAAATCCGCATAACGCTTGCAGCTGACACGGTTGTCCGTCGCGAGGGAGCGCGTGATTGGGCCATCTTACGAGCAAGTGCTTCTCGAGCTCCAGC
>JANLUE010001377.1:0-4412 GCA_031363325.1 Gemmataceae bacterium | reverse complement strand
CCGGAGAGCATCGATTGCACGAGGTCGAGCGCCTCGCCGCGGCGAACTTCGCCGACCACGATGCGATCGGGCCGCATGCGCAGCGAATCGACGAACAGGTCGCGGATCGTGATCGCCCCCTTGCCGTCCGGCCCGGCCGGTTGTGCTTCCAGATAGACCGTGTGCTCCTGAATCAGCCGCAGTTCGGACGAGTCTTCAATGACCACGATCCGTTCGTTTTCCGGAATGGACGCGGAGAGCGCATTCAGCAGCGACGTTTTGCCCGAACCCGTTCCTCCGGAGACGAGGAGGTTCCGATGGCATCGGACGGCCAGCCTTAAATACTCGGCGGCCGCGGGCGACAGGCTGCCGCGCTCGGTGAGCCACTCAAGCGACGTGTTCGACTGGCGGAACTTGCGAATTGAAACGCAGATGCCCTGTCGGCTCGCCGGCGGGACGATGACGTGGACGCGGAACTTTTCCGGGTCCGGCAAGCGGGCGTCGAGACTGTGCTTCCCCTCGCCAATCGTGCGATGGACGAACTCGGAGAGATTGCGGACGGCCGCGAGAAGAACCGCTTCGCTGGCGAAATGGCGATCGACTTTCTCGAGCTTGCCGCCGCGTTCGCAATAGATCTGGTCGGGGCCGTTAATCAACACTTCGGAGACCGACTCGTCCTCGTAGAGGAGGTCGGCCACCGGAGCGAAGAAGTATCGCAGGGTGTGGCCGTAGACCGCTTGCCGTTCCACGGGGCACCTGTCAATGAGGGGTCGCGGGCGACCCGGACTGGGCGACCGGTTCTGGGGGCGGCGGGCTCGACCCGGTCGGGATGATCAGAATCACCAAACCGACGAAGGCGATCATCGCCAAAGTGATCGCCCACTGTTTGCCATTGGATAGGCTCTTCCAGCGTTCGCCCAGGGTCGGCTTGCGAACGGCAGGCTGGAATGTCACGGGCATCACCATGCCCGATCCAGCCGGGTTGAAGGCCGGAACCGGCGGGGGCTTGGGCGTTCGCTTGGCCGCTTGCACCGGCGCGAACGGTGGTGCCTGGACGGGCGCGAAGGCCGGGGCCTGTACGGGCGCGAACGCCGGGGCCGGACCGTTCGATTCGTTCGCACCCTGGAGGGAAGCGAACGGCGGCGCGGCGACCGGAGCGATAGGGTTGGTTGGCGTAACGCGAATCGGCCGCGACGGGCCGAGCAGCGAGTATTCGCCACGCATCCCGCAAGCCGGGCAATCGAACGCGGCCCGGAGGTCCTTCTTCAAGAGGCCGTATTGATCGGACGAAAGGACGATCGGCTCCTCGCAAGTCGAGCATCGGATCGTCGTGTTCAAACCGCGCGGTCGGGTCGTAGTCATGGGTCGGCCCTGGAAAGGCGAGTCGGCGCTCTCGAACATGTAAGCGACCGCCGACCCGGAATCCGGACAGGGAATTGTGATCAGCGATCGAACACTTTTACGCGACCACAACGCGTGTTTCCGCCCGAATCGTACTTTCCGTCGAAGTCGACCGAACCACGATGTCAACGCTCTGCCCGAGAAGATTCAAGAATCGCAAAAGTCGGTCGATAGTGTACCCGTCCGTTCGCCCGCGAACGAGTGCGATCAATTTCGATTGGTCGACTCCGAGCAACTTGGCCGCCTTCGCTTCGGACAGTTTCCGCTCGTCAATCCGGTCCTGGAGTTGCTGTACGAGCTCGGCTTTGGCAAGGGCCAAGTCCGGCCGAGGTATTCCGAGGTCGGCGAATACGTTCCCGCTCCCAACTTCCATGCCAGCGCGTTCACGTCTCTTCGTCCCGCGTCCGTTCGAACCATTCGGCATAGTCTTTCTCCGCTTGTTTCAATCGCGCCTTGACCTTCTCAATTTCTTTCGCGGGTGTCTCGCTGCCCGATTTGCTCTTCTTCTGAAAAACGTGGAGCACATAAATCAATTTGGCGAATTTCACTGTATAGATGGCCCGATAGGTGCCCTCGAGATCGTCCTCGACAATTTCGAGCACGCTGGCTCCGCCAAACCCCTTCAATGGCTTGGCGGCGGAGTGTTTCCGACCTTGTTGCGCGACAAACAACGCCTGTCCGAACGTTAGCCTCACGCCACGCGGTAAACCCCGAACGACTTTCCGTGTGGGTCCAACCCAAATAACGGTCCGGAGGCTACCACCGTTCGGTCTCATGGTCATTATGCCCGATAAAAATTCCTTCGCCACCCATTTGAAGTCTGACCACGAGCCGAACGTGGCAATCTCGACATTTGCTCTGACTCACTCGTCGCATCGAATTCCACCTACTCATGCCGCAACGCCTCGATCGGGTCGAGTTGGGCCGCCCGCCACGCGGGGTACAGGCCGAACAGCACGCCGATGCCGGCCGCCACGAAGAACGAAATGACCATCGGCTGCCATTGCAACACATGCGGAATCGGCGTGCCTTGCCACGCGGCGATGGCTGGCACGCCGTACACGATCCCGACCCCGACCGCGATCCCGACCAGCCCGCCGAGTGAGGTTTGCACGACCGCCTCGATCAGGAACTGGAAGACGATGTCGCGGCGCTTCGCACCGAGGGCCCGGCGGATGCCGATCTCGCGGGTACGCTCCGTCACGGTCGCCAACATGATGTTCATGATCCCGATGCCACCGACCAGGAGCGAGATCGAGGCGATCAAGGCGAGCAATCGTTCGAAGTTCTTCTCCGTCTCCTCGGCCTGTTCGAGTTGATCGAGCGGAATCGTGACGGCGAAGTCCTTCCGCAAGTGCCCCTTCTCGAGAATGTCCTTGATGAGGTCGCCCGCCGCTTTGACCTTCTTGCGTTCATCGGGGTTGTCGACGTTCGCGTCGACGGTCATGGTGACCTGACTGAGTTCGACTTTCTCGCCGCCACGCGAGCCGGACGTCCGCGTGAAGATCACATCGCCAAATCGACGTCGCGACGTGAGCAGCGGCATGTAGACATCGTTGTTGAAGTCCTCGGCCGCCTGGCTGCCGCCCGTCCCGCCGGTCGGCATGCGTTCGCGGATCACGCCGACCACGAGATAGTCGTGCGGGCCAAGCACGATCGATTGTCCCAGGGGGTCGTCGTACGGGAAGAGCTTGTCGGCCGTGGCCGCGCCGAGGACGACAACGTTTCGACTGAGTCGGCCGTCTTCTTCAACGAGGAATCGGCCGCTCGCCAATTCGAGTTTGTTCACGTCAACGTATTCCGGCGTCGTGGCCACGACTCGGCCGTTGTGCATCCGCTCGAGCCGGCGAATTTCGCGCGGGAAGACCCGCATCGGCACGAGTCGATTGATCGAGGTGAGCGTCAGGAATTTTTCGTAGTCGCGATAGGTGAGGCCATAGTTGGCGACGAACGATTTGGACGCGGTCGCCGAATCGTCGGGCGGCTTCTGGCTGCGGGCGATGATGTTCGTCGCGCCCTGGCGCTTGATCGCGTCGAGGGCTTCCTGCATCGATCCTTTGCCGAACGCCAGCAACGAAATCACCGACGCGACGCCGATGATGATTCCGAGCACCGACAGGATCGTGCGCAGCTTGTGAAGCCACAGGCTCCGGAACGCCAGGGCCGTGTTGCGACGAAATTTGGTGAGTTCAGCGATCATCGTCCGCCAATCGTGCCAGGATTACTTTCGACCCAGGATGCCGACGTCTTCAATTCGGTTCGCGGTCGCGAATCGCTTCAGCCAGGTTTCGAGCGTTTTCTTGGTGTCGGTCTTTTGAATGCGATCGCTAAGCTCGTTTGGCAATTCGCCAAAACGAGTTGAAAGTAAGTCTAACAAAATGGTGCGGGAGTTGCGGATTTTGTTCCCACGCTTCGCGGATCGTTCTCTTCTTCGCCACGAATTGCCTTTTATGTTCGTCGGTTTCGACCGAGTTCGCCGAGCTGGGCCTTGTTCATTTCAACGCTCAATCCCGGTTACGTTCGTCGCTTTCGATTTGGCCGTCGCGCAAGCGAATCACTCGTCGGGCCACGGCGGCGATGTCGTTTTCGTGGGTGACCATGATGATTGTTTTGCCGGCCGCGTTCAGGTTTGTGAGCATCTCCATGATCTCGACGCTCGTTCGCGAGTCGAGGTTGCCCGTGGGTTCGTCGCCCAGGATCACATGGGGGTCGTTCACGAGGGCCCGGGCGATCGCGACGCGCTGTTGCTGACCGCCGGACAGTTGCAATGGCCGATGGTCGAGTCGATCGCCGAGCCCGACCATCTCGGCCAGGGCCACGCAACGTCGCTTCGTTTCCGAGTTCAGCGGAATGCCCTGGTACATCAACGGCAGTTCGATGTTCTCGACGACCGTGTACTGCGGGAGCAAGTTGTACGACTGAAAAATGAACCCCAGATAGCGGCAGCGCACGTCGGACAGGCGATCGTCGTTGAGTTGGGCGACGTTGCGGCCGCTGAGGATGTAGTCGCCGTTCGTCGGTCGATCGAGACA
>JANLUE010001344.1:0-2514 GCA_031363325.1 Gemmataceae bacterium | reverse complement strand
CCCGAGAAAATCGCCGGCGAACCGATTCCCAAGCTCCTCGACCTGTTGAAGTCCGACGAGGATCGTGTTCGCTATCGAACGCGAATCGAACTCAGCGCCCGGCCGACGGCCGACGTGATCAAGGCGACCAAGGCTTGGCTGGCCGACCTGGACCCCAAGGCTGAGGAGTACGAACACCACGTGCTCGAAGGCCTGTGGGTCCATCAGCAACACAACGTTGTCGATCTCGATTTGCTGAAGCGCGTGCTCCGCTCGAAGGAGTACAAAGCTCGCGCCGCGGCCACGCGCGTGTTGTGTTACTGGCGCGACCGAGTACCCGATGCGCTCGAACAGTTGAAGACACTGGCCGCCGACCCGGAGCCGCGCGTGCGGCTCGAAGCGGTCCGAGCGGCGAGTTTCTTCACCGTGGCCGAGGCGGTTGAGATTCCGCTGATCGCGGAGGGCCAGCCGGCCGATCCGTTCGTCGAATTCGTGCGCGGCGAGACGATGCGCGCGCTCGAGCCGCACGTGAAGGCGGCCATCGCCTCCGGCAAGCCGATCAAGTTCACGACCCCGGCCGGGGCTCGGTTCTTCCTCAAAAATGTTGGCACCGACGACCTGCTCAAGCTGAAGCGGACCCCCGAGGTCTACACGGAGTTGTTGTTCCGCAAGTCCGTCCGCGACGAGTTCCGCCGCGAGGCCCTGACCGGTCTGGCCGCCGCGAGCAAGACCAGCGAACTGCGCGTACTCGTTGATGCGATCCGCCGCCAGGACGGCGACCGGGGCACGGACGAAAGCGTGGCTTACGATCTCGTTCGCTTGCTCACGGACCGCGCGAGCCAGCTCGGCGAGGTGCGCGGCGAACTCGAGACGCTGGCCGTGAAGGGTCAATCGCCGACGACGCGCCAACTCGGCTACGCGGCCCTGATCGCGACCGACGGCGGGCCGGACAAGGCCTGGGCGATCGCCGCGCGATCGACCTCGTCGCTCAAGGATCTGGTCAACGCGCTGTCGTTCATTCGCGATGTCGGCCAGCGAATCGCACTCTATCCCCGCATCGTGCCGTTGCTCGACGGCTTGCCGAGCGAACTCGCGTCGAAGACCCCGAAGGCGTCGGCCGTCGCGGGTCGATACGTTCGCATTGAACTGCCCGGCAAGCAACGAACGCTGACGTTGGCCGAGGTCGAGGTCTATTCGGATGGCCGCAACGTCGCCCGGCAAGGGAAGGCGAAGCAATCGAGCACGGGCTACGGCGGCGAAGCCAAGCGAGCGATCGACGGCAACACGAGCGGCTCGTACGGGGACAACGGCCAGACGCATTCGCGCGAAGGCGAGGACAATCCCTGGTGGGAAGTCGACCTCGGGGCCGAGTTCCCGATCGAACGGATCGTCGTGTTCAATCGCATGGACGGTGCGCTCGGCACCCGACTGAACGGCTTCACGATCCGCGTGCTCGACGGAGAGCGCACCGCTGGCTTCGAGAAGACGAAGGTTCCGACGCCGACCCCGAAGGTCGAGTTCACGACCGGCTCCGAGTCGCCGGAACGCGTGATTCGCCGGGCGGCGATGGCCGGGCTCACGAGCGTTCGCGGCAAGGAAACCGAAACGTTCCGGGCCATCGCGAAGTTCGTGAAGGACGATGGCGAACGCCACGCGGCCGTCCTGGCGCTGCAGCGAATCCCCACGAGCGAGTGGCCGAAGGACGAAGCGGGCCCGCTGGTCGAGTCGCTCGTCGGCTCGATCCGCAAGTTGCCATTGGCCGAGCGAACCAGCGTGGCCGCGCTCGATTCGATGCAACTGGCCGAATCGCTGGCGGCCTTGTTGCCGGCCGACAACGCCCGAGCAGTCCGACGGGAACTCGGCGAGATTGGCGTGCGCGTCCTGCGGGTCGGCACGCTCACCGACCAGATGTTGTTCGACAAGCATCAACTCGTCGCCCAGGCGGGCAAGCCGGTCGAGTTCGTGTTCGAGAACACGGACATCATGCCGCACAACTTCGTGATCGTTCGGCCCGGCGCGCTCGAGGAAGTCGGCCTCGCCGCCGAGGCGGGCGCGACTCAACCGGGGGCCATCGAACGGCACTACGTTCCGCAATCGAACAAGGTGCTACTCGCCAGTCGATTGCTCCAGCCGCGCGACAATCAACGCTTGCCATACACGATGCCAAAGGAGCCGGGCATTTACCCATACGTGTGCACGTACCCCGGCCACTGGCGACGCATGTACGGAGCCTTATACGTTGTGGCCGACCTGGAGGGCTATCTCGCCGACCCGGAGGCGTACCTCGCCAAGGCGAACTTGCCAATGCGCGACGAGCTATTGAAGTTTAATCGGCCACGCAAGGAATGGAAGTTCGAGGAACTCGCTGGCGAGGTCGAGAAAATGCAGGGCCGATCGTTCGCGACGGCCAAACAGATGTTCACGGTCGCGAACTGTATCGCCTGCCACAAGCTGAACGGCGTGGGCCAGGAGATCGGCCAGGACCTGACCAAACTCGATCCCAAGATCGACAAGCCGATTGAAATCCTGCGGCAC
>JANLUE010001342.1:0-1622 GCA_031363325.1 Gemmataceae bacterium | reverse complement strand
GTCGTGATCGCGATCATTTCGATTCTGATTGGTTTGCTCCTGCCCGCCGTCCAGCGGGTGCGCGAAGCGGCCAATCGCATCAGTTGCGCCAACAACCTGAAACAGATTGGGTTGGCGATGCACAACTATCATAGTTCACGCGAGCGCCTGCCACCGAATCGAATCAACGATCAGGGGGCCACGTGGGCCGTCCTGATCCTGCCCGAATTGGAACAAGACAACCTCTATCGCCAGTGGTATGTGAACTACCCGTACTGGCAGCAATCGCCGATCGCTCGACAAACGCCGTTCAAGGGTTACTTTTGCCCTTCGCGACGCGCGGCGGCGTCCGCTGGACTGAGCCAATCGGGCGACTTGAACGGTTCCGGTGCGGGCGCGACGCACTTCCCCGGCGCGCTGGGCGACTACACGACGTCCGTTGATCCGTTCGGCAACGATTCCCTGGTGAATGGCGCGACGGCCGTGCGCGGCGCGTTTCAACTCGGGATGGGCTTTCGCTTCGAGGATTTCACCGACGGGCTCACGAACACGATCCTGGTCGGCGAAAAGCATTTGCCGCGCAATACTCAGGGGGTCGGTTGGTGGGACTGCTCGACGTACGACGGCAAGTTCTACGTGTGCTCGAGCCGCGCCGCCAGCCGATTGTTCCCGCTGACGAACAACCCCGAAGATACCGCGTGGAAGTTTGGCAGTCAGCACACGGGCGTCGTTCAATTCGTCTTCGGCGACGGTCACGTGAAAGCAATCCCCACGACCATCGACCCCTGGGTTCTTGAGTTGTTGAGCATCCGCGACGACGGCATGGTCGTGCCGGAGTTTTGACCCCAGGGCGAGCGCGGCGGCTCACCCCGTTGCGCTCGCCGCGAGCTTCTTCTCAATGCCCTTCCAGGTGTCCTCGATCACCGTCTTCGCGGCCGATTGAATGAGCCCGCCCGACACGATCTTCAGGAACCCCGTCCGCTCGACGACATCGGCCGAATAGTGAACCGTCGTCCCTTCGCCGGCCGGCACGAAGGTCATCACGGCTTGAACCACGCTCGAGGCACCCACGCCTCGGCTCGCCGCGCGGAATGTCGCCGAATTCGGCGAACGCTCGACGACCGTGAGCGTCACTTCGAGCGAAGTGCTGAGGAATGAGAAGCCGGTTCGTAGTTTCCAGACGGCCTTGTCCGGGCCGGCTTCGACGACGTGTTCCACGTTGTCGAGACAACCAACGAGGAACGCCGCGTCGGAGAGCTTGGCGGCAACGTCGGCCGGCGGGCGGGCGAACGAGCGATCGCCTTCGAAATGGATGGACATGCGAATGGCCTCAAGCCAGCGACTTTTCGAAGATCACGAGATTGTCGCCGCGATCGCTGTCCCAGCGAATGCCGACGACATCGTATTCGAGAGCCACGGCCATCTGCAGGAGGGCTCGATGATGGTTGTGCGTCTCGATGCGCATCACCGCGTACCCTTGCTTCCGAGCCCAGGTATGCGCCGCTTCCATGAGCTGCGTAGCGATGTGCTCGCGGCGATGCTCCGGAACAACCCCATAGAACCAGGCGAAGAACGTGGTCGGCTTCAACTCGTAGCCCAGGAAGAACCCGACCGGTTCGCCTTCGACTCGGGCGAGCAGTTCG
>JANLUE010001327.1:0-2351 GCA_031363325.1 Gemmataceae bacterium | reverse complement strand
TGGCCGATCGCGCCGGCGTGGCTGAGGTGTTCCCACTTCGCCGCCTTGTCGAACGTGACGTAGAAGCCGCCGTCCGTGCCGATCAACGCGTGTCGACCGTCCTTCGGGTCGATCCACAGGGCGTGTTGATCGTCGTGAACTCCGCCGTTGATGTTGTTCGGCGAAAAGTTCTTGCCGCCATCGGTGCTGCGCGCGAGCTTCACGCCGAGAACGTAGATCGTGTTGTCGTCAGTTGGGTCGACGCGAATGACCGAGAAATAGAACGGCCGCGGATTCAAACTGTTAACGCGGGTCCAGGTTTCGCCTCCGTCGGTCGATTTGTAAACGCCGCCGGTGTCGTTGCCGTCCGGTCCCTGTTGATTCTGCACGTTGGCGACCTGACCGCCGAGTTGCCCGCCGCCGTAGGGTCGCTCGGGCGTGGTGCCGGCGGGTTGTGCGAGCGTGAGTTCCGCGGTGTTTTTCGCCGTCCCCCGGTTGTAAGCGACCTTCAATTTGTCGCCGACTTTCTTGCTCAACAGGACTTCGAGTATCTGCGCCTGGGTCGCGATCGGCTTTTCGTCGAGTGCCGTGATCACGTCGCCCGGCTTCAACCCGCCTTTGGCGGCCGCTCCGTTTTCCGAAATGTCGCGAATGGCGATGCCACCTTGCGCGTCGCCGAGCGTCACGCCCATGGCCGGCGGCTCGGGTTGACGCTGGCCAAACGTGACTTCGACTTCAACTTTGTCCTTGCCGCGGCGAACCGTGAACTTCGCCTTGTCGTCCGGCTTGAACTTGCGGAACTCGTCGGTCATGCCATCGTAGTTCTTGACCTCGACGCCCGCGATGGCCGTGATCACATCGTTCGCTTTCAGCCCGGACTTCGCGGCCGCGAGGTTCTCCGTCACGCCCGTCAATTTCACACCACCCGCCGAATCGGACTCGCTCTCGATGCCGAGGTACACGGCGATCGGCGGCTTGCCCATTCCGGCCTTCTCCGAATCGACAATGGCCCAGGCCGTGCCCGGCGTCTTCCGCGACCAGTCGAGGCCGATGCGACCGAGCTTTACCTTGGGCAGGCCGGTCGCGAGCTTCTTGAACGACTTCCCTCCATCGGTCGTCTTGTAAATCGCGCCGCCGGGCGCGTGGACTTTCGCGGGCGCGTACTCGTCGGCTCCGGCCGGGGCCTTGGGCTTGGAGTCGCCGAGGAAGCTATCGAACTCGTCGCGCTGGCGCTCCCAGGTCGCAACGAGGATCGTGTCCGGAGTCGCGGGGTTCATCGCGATATCGATCACGCCCGTCTTGTCGTCGAGCCCCGGTAGAACGCTCTTCCAGGTCTTGCCGCCGTCTTCGGTTTTGAACAGCCCGCGTTCGCCACCTGGTCCGTACAAGCGCCCCAACGCTCCGACGAACACCACGTCCGGATTGGTCGGATGTACCACGATGTCGCCGATCTGATACGAGGTCGGCAGGCCCATGTTCTTCCAGGTCTTGCCGCCGTCGATCGACTTGTAAGCGCCGTCCCCGTACGACACCGAGTTGCGCGGGTTCCCCTCGCCCGCGCCGACCCAAACGATTTCCTTGTTCGACGGCGCCACGGCGACGGCACCGATCGACACCGTCGCCTCGCGATCGAATTGATGTTCGAACGATACGCCATTGTTGATCGTCTTGAGCAAACCCCCGGACGCGGTCGCGACCCAATAGCAACACGGGTCGGCCTCGTAGACCGCGATCGACGTGATGCGACCGCCCATCGTCGCCGGGCCGATGCAACGCCACTGGAACTTGTTGGCCCACGCGGCGGGAATCATTTCGTCGTTCGCGCTCGGCGTCGAGACGGGCGTGCCGTCCTTCAAGCTCTTCAACTTCGCGGACAGGTCGGCGAGTTGCTTCTCGAGGTCCGCGATCTGCTTGTCGCGATCGACGGCCGGAGTTTGGCCACTGCCGGACGACTCGGCCAGGGCAACAATCGCGACGACCAAGAGAGTCGAGGCGACGACCCGCCGGAGGGGGAATGAAACTGTCATTGGAGGGACCGAAAAGGGGGTGCGCGGCCAGGCGAGATCGGCCGCAGGGTTCCGCTAGCTTACCGATCTTACCGGGCCGGTTGAGGGGGTTTTCACAAGATGGGCAAGAAACTCCGTGGGTCCGTGCTGAATAAATGGCGTGGGCGAAATGTGATGGATGACCGTTCCGACCCAGTCCTTGGCGTTCGAGTCGCCGGCGTCGCACGATGACCGATGCCGCCGCCGGGCAATCGAGCGCCTTCCAGGTCGGGGTAGCGCGTCAAGGACGGTCGCCCAACACGAAATGGCGAACCGCCAGCTTAAACCCGATACCGATTGGGAATTGGCGTTTTCCCGGTCCCCGGC
>JANLUE010000451.1:0-6709 GCA_031363325.1 Gemmataceae bacterium | reverse complement strand
GCAGGAAATCGACGCAGCGCATGTGGTTCCAAATGCCCTTCATGGTCGCGCTCGCGTAGCCGTTCGAGTACGCGTCGAACTTGTACTCGCCCATGTTCACGTAGTCGGGGGCGAGCGTCACGTAGCCAAGTTCCACGAGATGAACGGCGTAGTGCCGGTCCGACTTGTCGCCGAACCCGGTCGGGATTCCCTTGCCAAGTGGCTTGCTCGTCGGGTGCAAGCACACGATGCCGGGCACCTTGCCGGCCCGCTTCTTCGGCACGAGCAAATAGACCGGCAGCCGATCGTCCTTCTCGACGGCGATCGTCATCTTGTAACGGATGTAAGTTTTTTGATCCGATTCTTCGAGCAACTTGGGGTCGAGGGGCACTTTCTTCGCGTCGGCCGGCAACGGGCCCATGACGAGTTGCATGTTCGCCAGGATGTGCGCCCGCCGTTTGGCCCAGTCGGCCGCGTTGGCCACCGGCCGTTCGATTCCCGTGGCGTCGCGATAGACGAGGAGCTTGGCCTTGTCCGGATAGGTCGGCGGCGCGTCGGCCCGGGCGATGACCGCAGCGAAGAGCAGAAAAGTAATGCGGATGAACATGGCAAATCCCTCGACTTTCCCTCAAGTCTATCGCCGCGACGGCCGATAGGAGTCGATGGGGGCCGTTCCCTTGGGCCGAAACGGGGCGTCGTCATGAGTCGGATTCGGGCGGGACGAGTGATGTGGCTTGGCGGGCTGGCCCTGGCTCTCGGCTGCAAGGCCGGGCCGCCCTCGCCCTCGACGGCCATGAGCTCGCCGCTTCTCCCTGAATCGATCGTCCCGACGCCGATCGTCGCCTCGGCAGCGCCGAAGATCGAGTCCGGCGGCGCGACGTTGCCCAAGCCAATGCCGGCCAAGCCCGAAGCGAAAATGCCGCCCGCCAAGGTCGAAGCCCGCTCGAACGACGGCCCCGACTTGCCGCCGGTCCTTCCACCCAAAGACGTCATCGGCCGGGTGGCGAAATCAACTTCGGAACCGAACCTGTTGCCCGTGCCGGCCGAAGCCAAGTCGTCAGACCTATTCGTTTCGGCTCCGAAGGACCCGGTCCCGCCGATCACGACCTCGATCATCAACGGCTCGGGCGCACGCTCGAACCCGGCCCCGGAAGTTCAGTTCGGGCACGGCCCGGACTATCGCTGGGTCGCCGGCGTGCTGGATCGCCATCAAAAGACTGGCCACTGGTCGCTTCGATTCGCCGACGCGGGCGACGACAACCCCTGGGGCGGCAAGGTTCGCCTGCTCGACGATCAGCGCCTGAACCAATTCCGAAGTGGCGACGCGGTCCTGATCGAGGGGGAATTGCTCGCGCCAGCAAGCGCCGCTGGGGCCGATGGACCCAGCGCCTTCCCGCCGTATCGGATCACGTCGATGCGACTCGTTCGCAAAGGCGAATAGTCCGGCGGGCGGAAGCGTCCATCCCTTCGACGCGATTCAAGCGGCGTCACTATAATCACATCGGCCCGCCCAGAGGCCGCCCTCCGCACCGCAAGGAACCCCCCGCCGTGGCGACTCTGCTCGACGCCGAAGCTCCGCCGACCGCCCCGCCCGAACTGAAATCAAAGAAGGCCACGACCGCCCAGTTCAAGGTGATCCCGGAGACGCGCGCGCTCCGCGACCAAATTCGCGACGCGGCCGCCGACTACGTTCGGCCGCTCGACAAGTCCAAGCCGATCACCCGCGACGAGTTCCGCGTTCACTCCGAGAGAATGCTCCGCCAGATGGGCCTCGGCGAGCAGTACCTCGGCTTTACGCTGGTGAACCTGGCCAACGAGTTCTGGCGCGAGCAAGTGGCGGCCGTGCCGTTCCATCGCCGGCTCATGTTGTTGCCGCACTGTTTGAAGAACGCCGAGGGTTGCCCGGCCGAGTACGACGAGTTCGGCCTCGCCTGCGAGAAGTGCGGGGCCTGCAACGTCGCCGACTTCAAGACCAAGGCGGAACAACTCGGCTACAAGGTTCTCGTCTCCGAGGGCACGCCGATCGTCCTGAAGATCATCGTCTCCGGCCACGTGGACGCGATCGTCGGAGTCGCGTGCTTGAACGTGCTGGAGAAGGCGTTCGACAAGATCCTGATGGCCGGCATTCCCTGCGTGGCCACCCCGCTGCTCTCGAGCAACTGCAAGAGCACCTCGGTCGACGACGACTGGGTGTTCCAGATGATCGACCTGAAAACGGACCCCGTCCCCCAGGCGACCAAGAGCTACGTCCACCTGATGCGGGCGGCGAACAATCTGTTCGAGCCGGCCGAACTCGCCCGGCTCGCGCCGCGGGCTCGGAGCGATGGCAAAGCATCTGACCCGCTGGCGCAACACGAGGAAATCGCCTACGACTTCCTGGCCAAGGGCGGCAAGCGTTCGCGGCCGTTGATTACGCTCGCCGCCTACGACTCGTTGACCGGCGGCAACGGCCGCGTGTCGGCCGACGGGCTTGTGCTCTCGGATTCGGTGAAGCGAGCGGCGCTCGCGATCGAATCGTTCCACAAAGCCTCGCTGGTACACGACGACATCGAAGACGACGATTCGTTCCGATACGGCGCGCCGACGTTGCATCGGCAACATGGCATTGGGACGGCCATCAACGTTGGCGACTACCTCGTCGGGCTCGGCTATCGACTCGTGAGCCGTGAACGCAAGGCGATTGGTGCCGAAGTGGCGGCCGACATGCTCGACAAGCTGGCCGACTGCCACCTGAAGCTGTCCGAGGGTCAGGGGGCCGAACTGCTGTGGCGCGACGCGGCCGATAAGGCCTTGACTCCCCTCGACGCGCTGAAGATTTACGCGTTGAAGACGGCCCCCGCCTTCGAGGCGGCCCTCTACGGTGGCGTTCGACTCGCCGGCCCGGCCGACGCCCTCGAGAAATCCGTCGGCGATTTCAGCCGCCACCTGGGGGTCGCGTTCCAGATCCTCAACGACCTGAAGGACTGGACCGAAGACGAATCAAACAAACTCGTCGCCGGCCAGGACGTGCTGGCCGCTCGGCCAACGTTGTTACTCGCGCTCGCGCTCGATTCGCTGTCGCCGACGGAGAAAGGCGAACTGCTCGGCCTGATCACGGCCGCCCGCGAACACGCCTCCCCCGACGACACGGCCGCGGCCGACACCGTGGTCCGCGTCCGCTCCCTCTACCAGAAAGCGAAAGTCTTTTCGAAGGCCGACGCACTCGTCGAGAAATATCGGGCCCGAGCGGAAGCGGTCGCCGACGCGGTCGAACCCCCCGAGTTCCGCGAACTGCTGTACTACCTCGTCGACACGGTCCTGGAGAAAGGCACCGTCCCCGAAGAAAGCCCGCGCGAGTTCGCCGTCGAGCTGGGCCTCGCCGGCGTGCGCGGCACGTTGGTCGGGGCGGCCTAAATCGTCGTCAATCCGGGTTCTCGCGGAACATCGTCTCGAAGTTGGCGGCGATTTGTTGGAACACTTCGATCAACGCCGGGTCGAACTGGCCCGGCGAGTTTTGCACGATGATCTGGACGGCCGCCGCGTGCGGCAATGCCGGCTTGTATTGCCGACGACACCGCAACGCGTCGTAGACGTCGGCAATCGCCACGAATCTGGCCGATAAGGGAATCGCGTCGCCAGCGAGGCGGTCGGGATAGCCCGCCCCATCGTGTCGTTCGTGATGGTGTCGGGTAATTTCAATCGCCATCTGCAGGAACGCGAGCGCCGAGCCGTGTTGTTGCGCGACTTCCTTGAGTGCGTCCGACGCGAGGACGGTGTGCGTCTCCATGATCATGCGTTCTTCGGCCGACAGCGAGCCGGTCTTCTGCAAGACATAGTCCGGTAGGCCGACCTTGCCGATGTCGTGGAGCGGGGCACAGCACTCGAGCAGATCGATGAAGTTGGCGTCGAGTTGGCCCGCGAACGCCGAGCTGGCCGCCGCCGCCTCGGCCAGCTTGCGACAGTACTTCTGCATCCGGATCACATGCCCCGGCGTGCGGCCTTCGCGGGCTTCCATCATCCGGGCGAGCGCCAGCACAAAGCCGTTGCGAACTTGAACCACGTCGCCATCGCGGTGCTTCAAGCTCTGTTCGAGTTCGCTATTCAACGAGAGCAGGTGCGTATTCAGCCCGGCCGCCTTGTCCTGGGCGGCCTTCAAACGAAGCATGTTCTGCACGCGGGCCAACAGTTGCGCCACGCTGAACGGCTTGGTCAGGAAGTCATCGGCCCCGCGGCTCAGCATCTCGCTCATCTCCTCCGGCGTCGTGTGCCCGGAGAACATGATCACCTTGAGATTGCTCCCCCGTTGCTGTTCGCGGAGCTTCTCCAAGACCTGCACGCCGTTCATGTCCGGCATGGCGACATCGAGCAAGACGAGATCGAACTCGGACCGATTCGCCGCGGCGAGACCGATCGTGCCGTTGGCGGCCATCTGCACGACGGCCCCTTCGGCTTCGAGCAGTTGCTTGCAAAGCTCGCGAACCGGTGACTCGTCGTCCACGATCAAGACGCGGAACCGATCCGTCTTCCCGTTCGTTCCCGAGGCCTCGTTCGCCGCCGATTCGGCATAAGGGATCGCGGCCAGGCCTTCGTATTCGCCCGCGTTCGAGCGAACAAATGGCAACAGCGCCTGCATGACCGCCTGCGGGTCGGCGAAGCGATCCTCCGGCTTGAGCGCCATCATCTTGGCGACGACAACATCGAGCTCGGCTGGCAAGTCCGGGTTCGCGGCTCGAAGCGACGGGGCCGGTGCGGACAGTCGCCGCGTCAACGCTTCGACCGGGTTGCCGTTGAACGGGAATGGAACTTTGCCGGTGAGACACCAGAACAGGGTTCCGCCGAGGCCGTAAATGTCCGCCCGAATGTCGACAGTCGATGCGTCGCGCGCTTGCTCCGGGGCCATGTAGTCGATCGTGCCGAGGATCGTACCGGGGACCGTCATGCGATTGCCGAAGTGGCGCGTCAGCCCGAAGTCGAGGAGCTTGGCCTGGTCCTCGGCCGTCAACATGATGTTCGAGGGCTTGATGTCGCGATGCACCAGTCCGTACTTGTGTGTTTCGCCGAGCGCGCTCGCCATTTGGTAGGCGATCGCGCAGGCCCGGGCCGGCGTCATGTGGCCGTGCTTGCGAACGACATCTTCCAGGTCCTGGCCGGGCACGTATTCCATCACGAGGTAACGGAGGACGCTGTTCGATTCTTCGCTGAAGACTCGGCCCGCGTCGGTCGCGGCCACGATATTCGGGTGTCGCAGTCGCGCGACGATCCGCATCTCAGCGAAGAAGCGCGTCTCGAGAGCGGAATCTTCTTTCGTCGCGGGCGGTAGAACTTTGACGGCCACGTGGTGCCGCAAGTCCATGTGTTCGGCCTTGAACACGACCGCCATGCCGCCTGCACCGAGCCGCTCGAGCAACCGATAGCTGCCGAGCACGAGCCCGAACATCGTGCCGGCTTCGATTCGCGACGCCTGATAGCGCGTCAACAAGCCGTGCTTGACGAGTTGTTCGATCGCCTTGGGTTCTTCGCGACACTCGACGATCCGGCGCTGGACGCGCTGGGGCAAGGCGTCCCAGTCCTCGTGCAGGATGACGGCCTGATTGAGCAGGCGGGTGATGAGTTTTTGACACGGGATGTCCCCGGCCGGCGGTACCGGAGGGGGGAGCATGATCGTGTGGCCGAGCGTCGGGAAGTCGTGTGTCATGAGCTGGCGGGCAAGCGTCCGGGGCGCGGTAGGGCAATTGGCCGACTCCGAACATCGAAGCGAGCCGGAACGTGTTGCGGAGATTTACCGGAGGCGAGTGGAACGAAGTCGGCGACGGGACGGAAGTTTGTTGTGCGGGCGAAGGACGGCAGTTGGTTCGGGCGGAAAGATTGGGCGTGGAGTGAACACGTCCACGCCGCAAACGCTAATACTCCCCGACGACCTCGCCCCCGTCACGCGTACCCAGGGCTCGCCAGGTTGCCTGGTTGATCTGCGACGAAACGGTTCGGACCGAGCCATCCATCAACAGTACGTTGACGATTCCACCGCTATGGTAGCTTCGACACGTGACGGCCGAGTAAGACGGCTTCGTCGCCGACGAGCCTTCGACTTGGGTGAGCACGTCGACATCCACAGTAACGCCCCCGACATCGAACAACACCTTCGTGTTCGGCGGGAAGACGAACGAGAACCCGGACTGATGACTCGGCGAATCGGTCCATTCGGTGTGGGCGATCTCGCCGCGATAGGCCCCCGTCGCGGCCACGGCGGCCACGTCGGCCGGGGTGATCGGAGCCGGCGCTCCGATGGCGGTCGGGCTCGACGTATTGCGAGCGTACGGCTGATAGGCCTTCACCTCGGCGAAGCCGATCGTGTTGCTCATCCCGTCCGTGATATCGGCCGGCCGGGTGTAGCCGTTCACGGTGAGAGCCCCGTCGCCGCCGAGCCCCGTCCGCGGATCGAGGATGAACCAGGTGCCCAGGTTCACCGCGTAATTCACCGGGTACGTAATCTTCGGTGGCGAGCCGCCCTGGTCGCGCGGCTTGTCCTTGATCTCGCTCGGGCACATGTAGATCGCGATTCGTTGCTTGATGACTTCGAGTTGCGTGGCCGGGATGGCGTTCAAGTTGATCTGCGCGTACAGGTTGCCCTGCTCAATGAACGGCAGCAGGCGAGCTTGAACCGAGTAGACATCGTTCGAGACAACGCCGACTGGGTACAGCCCGCCCGGGGGATACTTGCCGGCCACGCTCTCGTAGTTGTGCAACGCGAGGC
>JANLUE010001294.1:0-8836 GCA_031363325.1 Gemmataceae bacterium | reverse complement strand
CCGCACTACGTGGCGGCCGCGACCCGGGCGTATCGCGAGGCGATCGACACCGGCCATGCCAGCATCGAACAGACGCGCGATCTGCAACAGACGTTCAGCCGCGGCTTCACGCCCGGTTTTCTCGAGGGGCCAAACCATCAGCGCCTGGTGCGTGGCCGATTCCCGAAGAGCCGGGGCGTTTGCGTCGGCAAGGTCGTTGGGGCCAATCGCCGCGGCATCCGCGTCGAATTGACGGATGCCAATGCGTCGATGCTTCGACCCGGCGACGGCGTCGTCTTCGACCTGGGTCGGCCCGAGGACAAGGAACCCGCCGGAAGAATCTGGGCCGTCCGCGAGTTCGCCGGACATCGGCCACAAGTCGAGTTGTCCTTCGAAGCGGGTGTGGTCGATTTTCAATTGGTCCCGATTGGTTGCGCCGTTTGGAAGACCGATGACCCGGTGATGAAGCGCCGGCTCGAACAGACGTACGTCGGCGACCCGATTGCGCGGCGGGCTGGTGTGTCGATGATGCTCGTCGGCGAGATCGGCAGTTTGCTCCGACTCACGATTCGCGATGGCGACGGTCGCGAAGCGACAGCCGACTGGCCCGGCCCGCTTGAAGTGGCCCGCAAGCACCCGACGACCGAAGCTGATCTTCGGGAGCAACTGGGCCGACTTGGCGATACTCCGTTCCAATTGCGGGAACTGGACGTTCGCGTGCCGGCGAATGCGATGATTCCCCGCAGTGTGTTGAACGATCTGCGTCGCACGGCCATCGCGTCGCTTCTTCAACTGCGCTCGGCCGCCGGTCGAATCGCCACGGCCGAGCCGAACGCGCTCGAAGCGATGCGGGCCGGCATCGTTCGATCGGACTACGTCGCCGAGCCGACGCTGGCGGTCCTGGTGCGGACGCTCGATCAACTCGATGCCGTCCTGGCCCATCGGCCGGCGCTTGTGTATTGCGAGTTCGAGGACGTTCGCAAATATCGCGAGGCCGTCTCCAAGGCCAAGCTGGCCGGCGTACCGATCGGCCTGGCGACGATGCGCATCTTCAAGCCGGGCGAGGAGGGGTTGCTCAAGCCGTTGCTCCAGGCCGAGCCGAACGTGGTCCTCGTCCGCAATCTGGCGGCGCTGCTCTACTTCCGTGAGCACGCCCCACACATCGAGCAAGTGGCTGACTTCTCGATGAACGTCGCCAACGAACTGACGGCCGACCTGTTGATGCGCGAAGGTTTTTCGCGGCTCGTGCCGAGCTACGACTTGAACTGGGACCAGTTCGCCGCACTCGTTCGCCGCTCCGACCCGCGCTGGTACGAGCCGGTGATCCATCAATACATGCCCATGTTTCACATGGAGCATTGCGTGTTCGCGGCGTTCCTGTCGAACGGCAAGGATTGGCGCGATTGCGGGCGGCCGTGCGACACTCACAAGATCGAGCTTCGCGATCGCGTCGGGGCCGAGTTCCCGGTCAATGCCGACGCGGGTTGTCGGAACACGGTGTTCAACGCGTTGCCCCAGTCGGCCGCCGAGTACCTGCCGCAGATGCTCGCCCTGGGACTGCGTCGATTCCGCGTCGAACTTCTGCGCGAATCGCCAGAGGAAATCGGCCCCCTGCTCGACGCCTATCGCCGCGTGATCCTCGGCGCGGATGATGGCCGACAGACGTGGAAGAAGCTCCGGGCGATGAACCAACTCGGCGTCACCCGGGGGACGTTGCAATTGCTGTAAAAAAGGCCAGTGGTTCTTCCACGACCCCACGTCACGCGTCTGTCGCGTATAAAGAGTAGGGCTTGCCTGATCGCGGTTCATCTGGCAGGCCGACCGTCTCAAGCAGCACCCAAGGTCGAAGGAGAAATGATGCACAAGAACGATGATGAATTCTTTGATCGAAGTCTCGCAGATTTAGGTGGGAGATTCAGTCCAAATACCATTGATAAGGGATTTGTCGAATATCTGCAAATCATAAGGCAGCAGTCGCAAGACTTCATTAGAATATTTTCGCAATACGTACCAACCATGCCAATTGTAGGTTTTGAATTTGCAGATGATCCGGGAATTGGTGCATGGGCGCTTACTGATGATCGAGTTGAAAAACACGGCATCGCTTTCTCATTCGGGCTTCCACTCCTTTTGAGCGTCGCGTTCCAACGACTGTTGGCGGATGGCCGAGTCTTACCGCAAATTGGCAATGCAGCTCTTGAAGAAAGGGAGCTTCCCGCAGTCGTTTCGCCGATAGCGGGAGTGATAAGGCCAGACTTTTGGCAAATGCATGATTTAAGCAATTGGGGAGGAATTCCAAAGGATCCGCAGCGGCAAGTTTTTGCCAATATCGCTGTCCAAATGGCCATGAATTTCGTGTTATGCCACGAGCTTTTTCATATCTCCAACGGCCACCTTCGTTGGCTGAAGCAGGCGTACGGGATTAGAACAATTTCAGAGTTTAGCTTTGCGCCTACAATGCATACTCCAGAGTTTTTTCTCGCGATGCAGACTCTTGAGATGGATGCCGACATGTGCGCGTCCGGGACAAGCTTGGCAACGTATGTCAAGGCTCATATTCACAACGGCGAAGGTCCGTTCCAGGGATCAGGCTTCGACAATACAGAAGCGTTAACACACGCGTGGTTGTTCTCGATAAATATCTTGTTTCGGCTTCTTGGCGACGAGCGACTGATTTGCGAAGCGACAAACAAGAGTCATCCAACAAGTTCAATAAGGATGTACATGTCTTGGCAAAACGTGAAGTATGCTTTGAAGAGTGCATTGTCAACGAATGAATTCGACGTTACCTCGATTAGAACTCAAGCGTTCACTGACTCTTACTACGCGATGAATTATTTGGCCGGACGACCACCGCGAGACATACTGGGTCTGCAAGACGTGTTTCGGTCAAATGAAGCAGAAATTTATACGAATAGATTGAAACAGAATTGGAGAAAAGTCATGCGGCCCGAATTGGCCGCCCTGTCATATGTCGAACTCGCGGAGTGACACGTCGCATCATTCGAGCATTATCACACTAACAGCCAACCGCTAACAGCCAGATCTTGGTGAGTGCGATGGCGCATCATTATCGCCAAAATGGCGAACCATATACCACTTGCTATAGTCATGGCTTCGGTTTTACCTTTCATTCTTATTCGAGATTTGAGGAATTCATCTGAATCCACGATCTATCCTTGCCTCGTCCGGCCGGTGTAACGTCGAGGCTTTATCCATCGCAGCATTAAACACAGTCGGCCGCCGAGTACTTGCCGCAGATGCTCGCCCTGGGCCTGCGCCGCTTCCGGGTGGAGTTGCTTCGCGAATCGCCCGCGGAGATCGGCCCCCTCCTCGACGCTTATCGCCGCGTGATCCTCGGCTCCGACGACGGCCGACAGACGTGGAAGAAACTCCGGACGATGAATCAACTCGGCGTGACACGGGGGACCATGCAACTTCTGTAGATCGGACACGCCGCGTCGAACACACGGACGATCGCCAAGATCGACGGGACACTAGGTTTAGGCCGCCACTTTCCGTAGAATATCCCGACGTAATTCGAGTCTCGATCCCCGTCGATCACCCGTCGGAAGTGGCTTCAGAATAGTCACTTCGGGCGGGTGTACCGCTTCGCGGGTTCCACCCGAGGGCACGACCTTGGCGGATGCCAGCACCCCGAACGACAACCCCCCGATTCCGCCGAGCCCGGAAGGCCCCGGCACGCCCGCGCCGATTCCGCTGCTCGACATCGAGAACGAACTCCGCGACAGCTACCTGACCTACGCGATGAGCGTGATCGTGAGTCGCGCCTTGCCCGACGTGCGTGACGGCCTCAAGCCCGTCCAGCGCCGCGTACTCGTCGCGATGAACGACATGAACCTGGGGCCGAGTTCCGCGACCACGAAGTGCGCGGCCATCGTCGGGCGAACGATGGAACGGTACCACCCACACGGCGACATGAGCATCTACGATACGCTCGTTCGCCTCGCCCAGGACTGGGTGCTCCGTTACAAGCTCGTGCACGGGCAGGGGAACTTCGGCTCGATTGCCGGCCTGCCGGCCGCCGCCCCCCGATACACCGAAGCTCGACTCACGCCCCTGTCGGCCGACATGCTCGCCGACCTCGACCGCGAGACCGTCGACTTCATCGACAATTACGACGGCAAATACCGAGAGCCGTTGGTCCTGCCCTGTCGCGTGCCAAACCTGCTCGTCAACGGTTCGGACGGAATCGCGGTCGGCATGGCGACCGAAATCCCGCCGCACAATCTGAAAGAAGTTTGCAACGGCCTGATCGCGCTCATCGACAATCCGGACCTGACCCTCGGCGAAATCCTGCAGCACATCCCGGGGCCGGACTTCCCGACCGGGGGCATCATTCGCGGCCGACAGGGAATCGTCGATGGCTACAAGACGGGCCGAGGGCGCATCACACTGCGAGCCCGCTGCGACGTGATCGAAGGCAAGAAGGCCCAGATCGTCATCAAGGAAATCCCTTACCAGCACACCCGCAATCGCCTCGCCGAACAGATTGGCGAATTGCTGAAGGACGAACGGATCAAGGGGATCGACGAGGTTCGCGACGAAAGCTCGGCCCGCAACGGCGAGCCGGTTCGGATCGTCATCTACCTGAAGAAGGACGTCGATCCGCATCTCGTGTTGAATCAGCTCTACGAGTTCTCGCCGTTGCAAAAGACGGTGAGCATCATTCTGCTGGCGCTCGTCGATGGTCGGCCGCGGGTGTTGGCCCTCAAGGAGATGATGCAGGAATTCCTGAAGCACCGGGTGCAAGTCATCCGGCGGCGGACGGAATACTTGTTGCGCGAAGCGAAGCGGCGAGGCCACGTTCTCGAAGGCCAGTTGATCGCCATCTCGTCGCTCGACGAAGTGATTCGGATTTGTCGGAGCGCCCCCGATCGGAGCGAAGCGAAACGCCAGTTGATCGCGATGGAAGTCGCGAGCCCGGTTTTGCAACGGGCGATCGGCGAGGAGCCGTTCGCGGCCCTGCAACGCGAACTGGGCGTGGCCGAGCGCTACCACATGACCGAGGCCCAGGCCGAAGCGGTGGTGAACCTGCGGCTCGGCCAACTCGCGGCCCTCGAACGCGACGAAATCTTCAAGGAATATTCGGGCCTGCGCGAGCACATCGTCAGTTACGAGACTTTGCTTTCGGACGAAGCCAATATCCGAGCGGTGATTCGCAAGGACCTCGAAGAAGTCCGCGACAAGTACGGCGATGCCCGCCGGACCGAAGTCACCGACGAGGGCGGCAACGTCAACCTCGAGGACCTGATCCCCGAGGAAGATGTGGTCGTGAGCATTAGCCACGGGGGGTACGTCAAGCGAATGCCGCCGGCCACGTTCCGCACGCAACATCGCGGCGGCCGGGGCGTGAGCGGCGGGGGTCGCGAGGAAGACTTCATCGAGCACTTCTTCGTCGCATCGACCCATGCGTATATGTTGTGCTTCACGAATCGCGGCCAGTGTCACTGGCTCAAGGTGTACGACATCCCCGAAGCCGCCCGAACGAGCGGCGGTCGTTCGATCGCCAACGTGCTCACCCTCCAGGCCGAGGAGAAGATCGAAGGCGTGATCCCGGTCCGCCACTTCGAGGAGAACGCTTTCCTCATGATGGCCACGAAGAACGGCCTCGTGAAGAAGACGGAACTGACCGAGTACAGTCGGCCCCGCCAGGGTGGCGTGATCGGCATCAATCTCGAAGAAGGGGACGCTCTGATCGACGTGGCCCTGGTCCGACCGGGCGACGAGATAGTGCTCAGCACCCGGCTCGGCATGGCGATCCGCTTTTCCGAGAGCAACGCCCGGCCCATGGGTCGAAACACCAAGGGCGTGAAGGGCATCTCGCTTTCTCCCGGCGACGAACTCGTGGGCATGGTCGTGGCCGACCCCGAGGGACAATTGCTCACGGTCTGCGAGAACGGCTACGGCAAGCGAACGCCGTTCGGGCCGAACACCGTCGAAGTGGAGACGCCGGAAGTCGTGGAAGGCACCGAGGAGCCGGGCGTCGAAGTGACGGCCGTGACCGTGGACCCGGTTGAACCGGCCGAAGTCGACGAGGCCGGCGAAGAACGATCCGGCATGAAGTACCGCAAGCAACGCCGTGGCGGCAAGGGTTTGAAGGACATCCGCACCAGCGAACGCAATGGCTCGGTCGTCGGCGTGGTCCCGGTTCGCGATTCGGACGACTTGATGCTCATCACGCTTCAAGGCATGGTGACGCGCATCCAGGCGAATGAAGTTCGCATCACGGGCCGCAACGCCCAGGGCGTGCGAATCATCAGCCCGAACGAAGGCGACAAGGTCGCGTCGATCGCCAAGGTGGCCCGCACCGAGGAAGTCCCCGACGTGGTGGCCCCCGACGCCGTCGTGCCGCCGCCTCCGGCCATCGAGCCGGGCTGAGTTCGGATGCACGCCGTCGAGGCGATTGCGAAACCGGCATCGTCAAACGGAAAGTCGGTCACCCGTGAATCAAACGGGTAGTAGCTTCGGATTGGCGAAGAGCATTTTCCACGGCCGCAGTTGCCACTTCACGAACACGCCGGCCGCGTGGAAGGGGTCCGCTGTCAACAGCGCGTCAGCCTGTTCGGGCGTGTCGGCCTCGTAGATGATCAACGCGCCGCTCGCATCGGCGAATGGGCCGGACCCGAACAATTGGCCCTTCTCCAACAGGCTCGTCAGGTAGGCCCGGTGGGCCGGTCGATGAGCGTCGACGACGGTCGAATCTTGCAGATACTCGATGATGGCGGCGTACTTCATCGGGCTGCCTCCAGCGCGACACTCTCGGCGGGGAAGTAAAGCTTCGCGAGATAGGCGTGTGCCCCGAACAGACCGAGGCTCACGATCAAGTCGCCTAGTGGTTGCACGGGGCTCATCCGCAGGAACTCGAGTCCTTCGCCGTAGGCCTGGAGCAACGTGGCGAACGTGTGCGGTTCGTAGTACGGCCGGGCCGGTTCGAGCCATGCGGCGAAGTTGCTGATCAGAAAGAAAAACGCGTACCCGCCCATCGCCCCGCCGACGATTCGCCACGGCGATTGCGACCGGGCCAACAGCCCTCGGCCGAGCAACATCGAGACGACGAGGCAAATGTAGAAGGGGTGATTCGGCGGATACTGGTAGATCGCAAAGAGCGCGAGGTCCGTGAGCGCGAACACGCCAAGCACGATCGGCAAAGCTTGCCACAACTTGAGCCGAGCCCCCGCGTACAACGCCCAGGCCCCGAACGGCCAGAGGGCGAACACCTTCATGTCGAGCGGCATGAAGCGATAGAGAATGGCGTACGCGGCCGTGACGAGTGCGAGCGTCAGGGCCAGGGGTCGCCAGTCGGTCCGGGGAGAATCAATCGTCACGCGGCAGGTTCCCTCGGGCGACAGGTTATGATAGTCATGGCGTGGCATCTGGCTCGCGCGGCAGCACTTCGTTCAGGAACACTTCCCACTGGCCGATTCCGAGCGTCACCATCAATGTGCCCTTCGCCTGATTGACGCGGGCGACCTTGCCGGACTTGCCGAACTTCGACGCGTACACGGTGTCGCCGACTTGGAGCTTCGCACGCCATTCGCCGAGCTTCGCGTCGGCCACCTGGCGTTTCTCCAGGTCGGCGAGCTTGCGCTCGAACTCGCCGCGCGTGCGGTCGGCTTCGTGTTGATGAGCCAGCGCTTCCGTTCGGGCCTTCTCGGCCTCCTCGCGCAATTGCTGGAGTCGATTCAATTCGCCGGTCTTCCCCTTGCGTCGTTTGGCGTAGCGATGGGCCCGCTTCAACAATTCACGCGGCAACTTCAGACGGCGCGCGATCATCAGGGCGTTGCTCATGCCGAACTGGCCGATGTGCAATCGGTACGTGGGCCGTAGCGTCTCGATGTCGAATTCGACCGCCCCGTTCTCGGCGCGATCATTCGAGAACGCGTAGGTCTTCAAGTCGCCGAGGTGCGTAGTCACGATCGCCCGGCAACCGACTTTGTCGAGCTGATCGAGGATCGCCCGGCCCAGCGCGGCCCCTTCGGTCGGGTCGGTGCCGGCCCCGAGTTCGTCGAGCAGAATCAAGCTACTGGCGTCGGCCGTCGCGAAGATCGACGCGATCCGCGAGATGTGCGAACTGAATGTGCTGAGCGATTGTTCCAAGCTCTGTTCGTCGCCGATGTCGGCCAGGACGTGATTCCAGACCGGGACGGTACTCCCTTCGCCGGCCGGGATGTGCATGCCGCACTGGGCCATGATCGAGAGCAGGCCGGTCGTCTTCAGCGTGACCGTCTTGCCACCGGTGTTCGGCCCGGTGATGACCAACAAGTTGAACCCGATGCCGAGTCGGACGTCGATGGGCGTCACGTCGCGGCGAACTTCGCCGGGTTCGTTGCGGAACAAATGCTGCAGAACCGGATGCTTGGCGGAACGAAGCCACAGTTTCCCCTCGGCATTGACCTCCGGGGCGAACATGTTGAAGTCGCGGGCGTAGCGGGCCTTCGCTGTCACAAGGTCAGTCTGCGCGATCACGCCGACGGCCGCGTCAATCGGTCGCGACCATCGGCCGACCTCGGCACTCAGCTTCCGCAGGATGCGGCGAACTTCGCGATCCTCGTCGGCCTTCAGGACGGTCCGTTCGGCCGACAGGGCGGCCACGGACGCCGGCTCGATGAATACCGTCTCGCCGGTGCTACTCGTGCGATGAACGACCCCCGGGATCTTCTGGCGATGATTGGCCGCGACCGGCAGAACGTAGTGGTCGCCGTTCACGGTCGCATTCGGATAGCGGAGGATACTGCGGAGTTGCGGGTCGCGGAGGAGTTTTTTGATTTCGTTCTGAACGCGCTCTTCGAGGACAATCAATTTGCCGCGAACGGCCGCCAAGTCCGGGCTGGCC
>JANLUE010001186.1:0-5827 GCA_031363325.1 Gemmataceae bacterium | reverse complement strand
AGCGCATGGCCGGCACCTCGGTTGGACTCGGGGAACGGGACAGTGGCTGCCGAGATCATCGGCGGCCGGGGCGATCCCCGCAAGTCGAACCGGCCGAATGTACCACGACGAAAACGCCGACTCAAGACAATTCGCGTTTTTTTTTTCGCACGATGTCCGCCGGGCGAATTCGAGCCAATTGCCCAGTCGCCCGCAATCCTGTTTTCCCACGCATTCCCCTTGCACGACCGGGCTTGCCCTGGCATACTCTCCCCTTCCATCGCCGCTAACCTCAGGTGCCAGGATGACGCCGTCCATTCGCCTTGCCGTGCAACCGCTCGAAGACCGCCGCACGCCCGCCAGTTTCTCGTACGCTGCCGCGACCCAAACCCTGACGATCACCGCCATCCAGGGGGACCAGATCACCGTCGCGGCCGAGGCGAATCAGCCGACCGGCTACGTGGCCGTCACCCAGAATGGCAACGCGGGCTTCAGTAGCGACGCCCTCGATCAGGCCGTCCGCAATCTGGTCGTGCGGTTCAATACGGTCGACGCCGGCGGGCTTACTCTGTCCAACAACCTTCGCCTCGGTGGCGGGCTGACGGTCTTCGGCGCGAAGCTGAATCAGTTCCTCTCGCTGGATGGTTCGGTCGGCGGTTCGGTGGCGTTCAAAGCGACCCCCGGCTCAGGCGACGATGTCACGCTCAGGGCGTCCGCCGAAATTGGCGGCAACCTGGGGCTGAACGTCGGCACCGGCGCGAACGCGGTTCGGCTCGAAGGCGGGACGGTGGTCGGCAATCTCTCGGTGACCGGCGGGGCTGGGGCCGATGCGATTTCGTTCGGGTCGTCGGCCGTGATCGGCGGGATCGTTTCGGTCGGTGGGTCGGCGAGTTTCGCGCTCGGCGACGGAGCGAACTCGTTCGTCGGAACCGGGATCGCCACGCAAATGATCGTCGGCGGCAACTTCACCTACACGGGCGGGGCCGGCGTCGATCATCTCGAACCCGACTCGACGGGCGTCTCGCTGACGGTCGGTGGCGACGCACGCTTCACGCTCGGCTCGGCGAGCGGCACCGCGGCGAACATGGCTCGATTCGAAGCGTTGACGATCGGCCGAAACTTGACGATCCTCGGCGGGGCCGGCAACGACCCCGTGGAGATCACTGGCCGCATGGCGGTCGGCGGGTCGGCGACGTTCAACCTCGGGGCCGGCACGAATAGCTTCGCCGCGAACGGACCGGACAACGACGTGGCCGGCTCGGTGTCGTACCTCGGCCTCACCGGCGAAGACGATGTGTCGCTGCCCGACCTGAGCGTCGGCCGCAACCTGAACATCACGCTCGGCAATGGCACCGGCCAGTCGGTAGCGATCGGCGCGACCAAGCTGACGGCCTTCGGCTCCGTGTCGATTTCAACGGGCACGGGCAACGATTCGATCGCCATGCAGAAGGCCTACATCGCGGGCCTGTTGACGCTGAACACCGGGGCCGGCGATGACACGATCGCCCTCGACGACATGGCCGTCTCCGGTCGAACGCTAATCGACCTCGGGGCCGGTGCCGACGCGTTGAACATCGAGACCCTGGCCATCGCAACGAACGCCAGCGCGTTCGGCGGTGCGTTCACGGTGAAAGGCGGAGCGGGAATCGACACCGTGAACCTGAGCGACGATCTGGTCGCCACGACCTTCGTCCGCTTCGGCGGCAAAGTCACACTGCAAGGTGGAGATGGTTTGGACGTACTGAAGTCGGCGGTTCAGAACGAATTCAAAGTGGCCGGCACGTTTGAAGACTTCGAGACGGGCACGGCCGTGGTGTAAGTCCTTCGGACTCAGAGGTCAGAAGTCAGAGGACAGAGAACAGTACTGAGTACTGAGTTCTGATCTCTGACTTTTGACCTCTGTTCACTCACGGATCACCAGAAGCGCACACGCCAGTAGTCGTGCGGGCTCTGGGCGCGGCCCATGTACCAATGGCCGTCGTCCCATTCGAGGACGACTTTCCGCCAGCCGAGCGGAACCTTCGGGAACGGGTAGAACGGCCCGATGTACGGGAACGCGTTGTACGGGTACGAGGCCGGGTACGCGACGCGCGAGTAGTTGTTGTGCGGCGCGTAAGTCGGCCAGGCGTACGGCGGCAGGTTCGGGCCGGCCGGATCGACCGGGGCGACCGCGACCTGACCGTTCAGCGGCACCGGGTCGGCAATCGCACCCGGGGGCAGCGCGCTGACCGGCTCCTGCGACATGACTCGCTTGACCGGCATCGACATCGGGCCCATGGGCGAGACGGGCATTTCCGGCATCAAAGCCGGCATGGCGGCGACCGGGGCATCAACCGTCAGGCCGCTCTCGATTCGCTTGACGCCCGGGACGGTCATCAGCGACTTCAAGATGGCCTTGTGCTGATCGTCCGAGGCGACGGTACCGGCCAGATCGACCACGCCGTCGCGGGTTTCGATCGAGACCTTGGCGCCCTTCATGACGCCGCTGGCCTTGAGCTGAGTGGCCACGGAGTCGGCCAATTTCTGGTTCGCGTCTTTGCCGCCGGTGGCCTTGGGTTCCGCCCAGGCCGATCCGCCGGCCCACAGGCCGAAGGCGGCCGCGAGTGGGATGAGTTTTCGCACGGTCACGGGGACCTCCTTGTTCCTGTGGCACCCAGCCACGTTCGAGTCCAATATCTGTTCGGTCGGATTGCACCGGACGGGAGAGGAACGCTGGCAAGATGACTCGGACGGGCGGGAGGGGCGGGCCGAAGAATCGGTACAGGCGTCACGATCGGCAAGGTTTGCCAAGTTGGCGGGTCATTGACTCCCGCGCGACGCGGGCGTAAGATTCTCTTCTCGGAGCGTGCAAACGTGCCCTCCATGCACCCATAGCTCAACTGGATAGAGCATCGGTCTACGGAACCGAAGGTTAGTGGTTCGAATCCACTTGGGTGTATTGCAGCGTAAGGACTTACGGCGAGTCGATCAGACGGTCAAATCTTCGGCGCTACACGGGCGCTACATCATGGGGGAAATTTGAATGATTCTGACCTGCCCTCCCGATGTCGGCGATGATCTTGCCTTCGACGAGCTCTGCGACATCCGATGGGAAAGCTGGAAGGCATGGAACGAGGACGTGATAGACCTTCAGCTTTCGTATTTTCACGAGCGTTCCGACGATCCGGCTCGCGATCTTGCTCGGTGGCTCGAAGATCAGGAATCGCTATTTCGCTCGGAATGGTGGTCTAGCTACAGTGCGGACGTCGACACCGAAATTGACGGCCCGGACTTCGACTGGGAATCATGGGCGCGTAAGGTCGAAACGGAACTCGACGCCGAACGCACGATGCACAGGGAATCTCGGGAACGAATTTTCGAGTTCGAGGAGACGATCTGTCGTTTACGGTCAGACATCGCGGCACTTTAGAATCTGAACGAGTTGAGGGGCAGCGATCGGCACCGGTGGATGTAAAGGCCGGGGCCACTCGCACGTTGCGCTCAAGGCACTTACGTCAATGTGTCACAAAACGTCGTAATAACAGAGATATTGACGCGCCGCCGACGTGGCCGATTCAGCGTTTCGGGTCGTCACCCCGCGACGACCGTCTCTTCCGCCACAACATCGATCTCCATCGGAACCCGCCGGGCCAGTCGGCCTTCGACGAGTGTGACGAGGACGCCTTCCTGGACGATCTTGCCTTCCTGGTTGAACACGCCCCGGTACCAGACGATCTCGCCGCGTCGGCCACGACCTTTCAGATTCTTCTCCATTACCCGACTGCGCAAGCGAATCGTATCGCCGATGAACAACGGCTCGCGGAAGGTCCATTCGCGGACCTGGGTGAAGGCGATGGTTCTCATGGCTGGGCAATTCACGCCGAGCCCGCTGCCAAGTGCGAATACCAATAGCCCATGAGCGATCGGCCGACGATACGGCGTCGTCTTGGCGTATTCGTGGTCCATGTGGATCGGGTTGAAGTCCCCGCTGATGCCGGCGAAATTCACGATATCCGTTTCAGTCACCGTCCGGCCGCAGGACTCCCACTCCTGGCCGACTTCGACATCGTCGAAGTACAAATGAGTGCTCGAAAACGACATGAAGCCTCGGTCGGGGTTGATTGGTTGGGAGGCGGGAGGTCTCTTTCAGTTTACCGGAACGCACCCGTCGGCGGCAAGATTTTTCGATTGTCCCGCCCCGCCCGCTTACTTGGCACCGGCCGTGGCCGTCAACAACGGAATCGGTTGACGGTCCGCCCCAACGTTGACATACACGACCTCGGACTCCGTGACCGGAATCACTTCCCCGGCCCGCTCCGAGACCACGTTGACGTGGATCGTAATACTCGTTCGCCCGATCCGAGTCACGGTCGTTTCGAACCGAACCACATCGCCCACGAGAACCGGCTGCTTAAACTCGACCCGGTTCAGCGCGACGGTCACAATCTTCGCATCTTTCGGCCCGCCGCGCAAAGCGACCTCGCGCCGGGCCGCGATTGCGCCGGCCATATCGATGTAACTCAGGATTACGCCGCCGAAGATGGTGCCATGCGGATTGGTGTCCCGGGGCATCATGACGATCTGGATCGCGGTATAGGGGTCGGGCATTGGCCAAGCTCCGTTGGGGTTCAATGGGCAGTTTACGGGGATTCACGCCCGGCCCCATTTTCCGGGCTATGCTGTCGGTGGACTTCGACCCGAACGGAAAGGCCGCATCGGATGCGCTTCATTATCGCGCCCGAGTTCTACGAGCAGATGAAGGAACAGGATTTCAACCTGCCAGACTGCTACGTCCGGCCGGGCGAATACCTGCACCACATGTACATCGATGGGATCAAGTACGTCATCTATCCCGCCCTGGAAGAATGTTTGAAGGAGGCGGAATCCCGCAACGATCTGGCCGCCCTCAAGCACTTGCGACTGCACAAGAAGCAATTCGACAAACTGTTCGAGGAGGCCAAAGCCGGCGGGGACCTGGAGGGGGTCACGCTGATCGGGGACCCGCCGCCGGACATTGAGGAAACGGTCCCCAAGATCGCCAACCCCTACATCCCCCGGCCGGCCGTCCGCTGGGAGGATCTGGGCCTGCCGCTCCCGTTCCTGTTCGACCTGATCATGCGGACGATCTACACCCGCGGTCAAATCACCGGCGGGGAGATCGCCCAGGAACTCCGGGTCCCGTTCGCCTCGCTCGCGGCCGTCCTCCAGGCCATGCGCAAGCAGACGTTGATCGACATCGTCGGTCAACGCGGCCAGAGCGGCGACGCGTCGTTCGTTTACGAAATCAAACCGCCCAAGGGGACCTCCGCCGTTCAGGACGCGCTCGCCAAGTCAAGCTACGTGGGCCCCGCACCCGTTCCGTTCGCGGACTACGTCGAATCTGTGTTGGCTCAGAGCATCAAAAAGCTCGTCGTCACCCGGCTGAGCATTCAGCGGGCGTTTGAAGACCTCATCATCACGGACGACGTCTTCAACGAAATCGGCCCCGCGATGAACTCCGGGGCGTCGATCTTCTTCTTCGGCTTTCCGGGCAACGGCAAGACGAGCGTCGCCGAACGCATCACTCGTCTGATGGGCGATTCGATCTACATTCCGCACGCGGTCGAGGCGAACGGGCAGATCATCAAGGTCTACGACCCGATCTTGCACACCGAAATGAAGGATGAACAAGGTTCGTCGTCCGATGGCGGGCTGATCCTGAAGGGGTCCGCCCACGATAGCCGGTTCATGAAGGTCAAGCGGCCGACCATCGTAGTTGGCGGCGAACTCGTCATGCCGATGCTCGACTTGAAGTACAACTCGTCCGGCAAGTTCTACGAGGCCCCGCTCCAGACCAAGGCGAACGGCGGCATCTTCATGATCGACGACT
>JANLUE010001145.1:0-6504 GCA_031363325.1 Gemmataceae bacterium | reverse complement strand
GCGGAAACCCAGGATCCGACCTACCGATAAAGGTCAAGCCTTCTGTCTGGCCCGGCAGAATCGGAGTTCTGCCGCCACGTTTCGAGTTCGAGCCGTTGACTCGACGCGAAGCCTTCTGACTGACCCGGCAGAATCGGAGTTCCGCCGCCACGTTTCGAGTTCAAGCCTCTGACTCAACGCGACGCCTCCTGTCTGTCCTGGAGGAATCGAAGCGAGCCCGTCTTGTCGCGCTCATCCCGATCAATGCACGTTGACGCCGGAGCCGAATCGGGCGCGCAGTTCGTCGGCCATTTGTTCGCTGATCGCGTTCCCGCCGATGTACAAGTCGCGGAGGTTTTGCAGATAGGGAGAATCGACGAGCGCCTGCGCGCCGGCGTCGCGGATGCGATTCTCGCGCAGAAACAGTCGCTCGATCTCTTGCAGCGACTCGGAAAAGGCCAGGGCCTTGATGCCGGCATCCGTGATCACGTTCGAGTTCAGGAACAGATCGCGAACGTTGGCCAGCACCTTCGACTTGGCCAGCGACAGGACGCCGTCGTCCGTGAACTGATTTCGGCTGAGGTAGAGCACGTGCAGCGACTGGATCGATTCCGTGCGGGCGAGGGCTTCGAGCCCGCCATCGCCGGTCCGGGTGTGCGACAGATCGAGCAGGAGCAAGTTCTTCATCCGGGGACTGTTCGCCAGCGCGGCCAGTCCGTCGTCGTATAGGTCGTTGTGGTCGAGTTTGAGGACGGCCAAATTATCGAGGTACGGGGCCTCGGCGATCGATCGAATCGCGGCCGGTCCAAGCGAGTTTCCACCAAGCCGCAGCGAGATCAGGTTCGCCAGGTGTTCCGAGCGCATCAACGCTTCCGAGCCCTGATTGCCGATCCAGTTGCCGTCGTTCAAATCCAGAACGCGAACCCGGCCGAGCGACTGCGAATCGGCGAGGCGAGCGGCATCGGGCCAATGGAACTGGTGTAATCGCAGCTCGCGGATCGGGGCACTCGCGAACGCGTCCCAGGCGTGTTCGAAGTAGGCGTAGGGTGTATCGAACCGGACGGCCGAGATGAACCCGCGGTCGAACACCTCCCAGTGCACGGCCGGCCATTGCGGCAAGCGTTCGACCCAGGCCTGATGATTCGGCTGCTGAAGTTCGAAGATTCGCGCCGAGATCGCCGCCCAATCGGGATCGGCCTGCACCATGCGGGCGTGACGTACTTGAAGGCGAATGAACTCGGCCCGGTCGGCGTCGCCGTGTTCGTCGAGCCAGTCGGCATAGATGAGTCGCGGCGCGTCGGCCGCCGGGTCGTCGAGGACGGCGGCCAAAAACGCCCGGTCGGTGGCGGCATCGAACATCGCGGTTATTTTAGCACGTGTGGCGGCCTTCCCAAGCGGCCGGTCACTCGATTGCTACGCTCAGTCGAGTCAATTCTTTGCCGGTCGAAGTGTCCCACAGGACGACGAGCCCGTCCGCGCCGCCGGAGGCGACGATCTTGCCATTCGGTGAGAAGACGATTGGGCGAATCTCGTCGGCGTGACCTTCGGGCCGAAACTTCGGCTTGTTCAAAATGGCTTCGCGGGCCACGCGGGCGCGCATGCGGACTTCGGCCGTCGGGCCATCGGCCGCAACTTTTCGCAGCAGCGGCTCGATCGCTGGGCCAAGGCGCACGAGATCGGCCGACGCCTGTTCACGCGTTGGGTAATCGTCCGAATCGAACTCCTTCAACAAAGCATCGACACGTGCCTTCTCGGTTTCCGTCGGTGTTCGAAGCGTGAACGGCGTCAGGCCGAACCGCGTGTCCGTGTTGTAACGATTGACCAGCAACTCCACGGCCGGCGAGTACGCAATGATGTCCGGCCCAGCCTCGTTCTTGAACTTCAGCAGCTCCTTGCCCGAGGGGACGGCGAGCACTCGATGGATGCCCATGTTGGTGCTCGTCAACAGTCGCTCGTCGCTCATGAAGACGCCCAGGCTCACGGAGCCCGGCTGCACTTTGAACACGTCGGCCACTTCCTCGCCGGTCTTCGCGTTCCACAGGTAGTTCTTGACGTCCGCGCCGACGAACAGCCATTCCGCTTTCGGCGATACCGCCCAACCGTAAACTCGGGAGCCAACGGCGAACGAACGCGCCACTTTCCGATCGGACTCGTCCCAGACTCGAATCGCGTTATCGACGCCAAGCGCCAGCCACTGGCCGGCCGAACCGCGACGAACGTTGGACACTTCCGAAGGAAACGGGCCCATTTCGCCGGTCTTTGTTCCCTTGGCCGGGTCGATGATCGTCAAGAACATCTGGCCGTCCGCGAGCACAAGCGACCGGCCATCGGGAGCGAACACGACGTTGGGCAATTTGCCCGCCTGATCGAACTTCGACACGAGCTTGCGCGTGGCCACGTCCCAAACGAAGACCAGCCCAGTGCGACCAGGATCAACCACCCCGGCCGCCAGGCGTTTGCCGTCATCGGAAAAGCTGAGCGACCGCACGGCAAGCGCCGACCCGAGCTTCGCCTTGGGCTGTGCGAACGACGGCCCTGAGGAGAGGGCGAATAGAAATACGAACATCGCGGCACGACACATGATCGCCTCCGTTCACTTCGTCGGCGGTTTGATGACGGACGCGAGATCGTAGACGAGTGCGGTTGTGTCGAAAAACGCAATTGCGAGCCGCGTGCCCGTCTGGTCGAATGTGAGGTTCGCCGCTCGGGCGGGAAGCGGAATGGTTCCGATGGCCGCCCCGGTCGTCGCGTCCCAGACGGACAGCGAATTCTCGGACGTACCCGTGACGACGCGTCGGCCATCGGGCGTGAACGCCAGAAGATTCATGTACGAACCGGGGACTCGAAACTTCACAATCGACTCGGCCTTGGTCGCGTCCCAGATGCCGATCTGCACGTCCTTCGGCTGCTCGATCGCCTGGCCGACAGGCCTGGCGCCGGGCCCGCCCGCGGCGAAACGCTTGCCGTCTGCCGAAAGCGCAAGCTGTTGAATCCCGCCGGGATCCACTTCGAGCCGGTATCGCATCTTCCCGGTCTCAGTATCGAACGCTCTCACTTCTTTGAAGGTCGCAAGTATCAAGGCGCGTCCGTCAGCCGACAGGCTACTCGTCGCGAGCACATATCCCAAGCGTCGGTTTTCGTCGTCATCGTCTTGGGCTCCAGGCGTTGTTTCCGTGCCGATCTTTTGTTCCATTTTGAGCTTACCGGAGAGCGTATCCCAGACGCGCAATGTGTAGTCATCTCCAAAGGAAACGAGCCGCTGATCGTCAGCCAAGAATCGAACTCTTCGAACTCCGCCAATAAAGCCGTGGCCGAGAAGTTTGAATACCTCCTTGCCAGTTCGAGAGTCCCACACTCGAAAGTCATTCCTCAGGCCGTTGCAGGCCACAAGCGATCCATCTTGTGAGATGGCGAGCCCGCGAGCTCGACCATCCATGGTGCGGCGCATCAACTCTTTGCCAGTCTTCGGGTCCCAGGCCCGAATCGTTTGATCGTCGGACGCCGTGAAGAGTCGCCCGTCCGAGCAAAACGCGAGGTCGGCGATGTACGCCTCATGGCCGCTTACCGAGTTTCCAAGGACCTTGCCGGTCTTGATGTCCCACAGCCAAACGCGTGAGTCGGTCGTCGCGGCATAGCGCGAGCCATCGCGAGACCAGGACCCGCCGCCGATCGCTTGTTCACCGGTTGTCGCAAGTCGAATCACTTCGGATCCCGTTGCGGTCTCGCGAATGCTCACGTAGGCCGGCCGGTCGTATCGCGAAAAGTACTCGACCGCGTACCGGGTTCCGTCCGGGCTGTACGAAATTCGCGAGGCATCCGCCTCGGCGTGCAGGCGGCCGATCGTTCGACCCGTCGCGAGGTCGATCGTCTTGATCGAAGAGGCCAAGCCAATGACGTGAACGAGCTTCCCGTCCGGCGAAAAGCGAACCCCCTGGACGCTCGATCGCAGTTCCACTTCGAGCGTTCTCGGAATGGCACCGGGCTCCAGGTTCCAAATTTGGATTCCTCGGCCCGCCGTCACCAGCGATTTTCCATCACGTGAGATGTCGAAGTCGCCGTATCCAATTGGAACTTTGTGGCGAAAGAGTTCGCTCCCGGTTTTCGCGTCCCACACTCGAACGTCCGGCCCCGCTGTCACGATTCGCTTACCATCGGGCGTGAAACGAACGTGTCGAACTTCGGCGCGCTCCGCGTACTCCGGGAAACTGGTCCAAACGGGTTTCCGCGTCCCGAGGTCGTACAGGCGGAGGATCGAGCGAACCGGCGGCTTGTTGTAATCGGTTGAACCGACGACCGCGAGGAACTTGCCATCGGGCGAGAGGTCGGCGACCCAGTTCCGCACGTCCGGGTCTTTGACTTCGTCGATCAATTTGCCGGTGTCGGCCTCGAACAACTTCAGTTGGCTCTGCTCGCCCTTCGCGATTACCGTCTTGCCATCGGGCGATAGGAACGCTTGCTGATGCCAGCCGGTGATCCGATAGCGCGTCGTCCCGATTCGCGCGACCGCCCCCGGCGGCAACAGGTCGCCGGCCAGGTCGTTGACCGGGGCCTGCGCGTCGGCCGAATCGGCGAACGCCACGAGGACCAGGGCGACGAAGCGGGAACGTGACATGGCAAGCTCGACTTGTGGGTCAATCTTCACACTTCACACCATCCCAATTTCCTTGGGAAACGACGACAGGAACTCGCAGCCGTCGCGCGTGACCAGCACGTCTTCCTCCAGGCCGACCGGACCGCAGTCGGTCGGCACGCTCAGTTCCAAGGTGAACACGTTCCCCGGATCGACGACGCCTTCGACGAGGGTGCCGTACACGGGCCACGGCGGGCCGAGCAACGTGCCGCCATCGTGGACTGATCGGCCGAGGCCGTGGCCGACGCCGTGCATGAACTCCGGATAGTTCGCTCCGACAACGACGGCACGGGCCGCCGCATCCACGTCTCGGCCGATCGCGCCGGGCTTCAACACGGCCGCCGCGGCTTCGATCGCATGGACCAGGATCGCGTAAGCGTCGGTCACGCTCGCCGGGGGGTGCGTTTCGCCGGGTCGGCGAACGTACCAGTCGCGCTGGAGGTCGGAACAGTAGCCTTCGACTTTCACCCCGAGGTCGATGTGGATCACATGCCCCGGCTGGACGACCTGAAGATCGCTCGGTCGATTATGGCCCGTTTCGGCACCGGGGCCAACGTCGACGATCGGGCAACCGTCCCAGTCCCAGGCGGGCGTCAAACTACGCTTGCGGAACTCGGCATGGATCAAGTCGGCGATGCCGCGCGCGGTGACGCCGGGTCGAATCTGGCGACCGACCAGGGCCACGATGTCCTCGGTCTCGGCGATCGCCCGACGCATGCGGGCGATCTCGGTCGGCACCTTGCGACCCCGCAAGCGGCCAAGCAACGGAGCGGCGCTTGTGAATCGCGCCGGGTAGGGCGTATCGCGAAGCGCGTTCGTTAGGCGGAGCAGGTGGCCGTGCGTCAGTCCGTCGGCCGTGGGGTCGTCCGCGCTGTAGTTCAAGCCGATCGACTTGGGGTCGTGTCGTTGCAATACCGTTCGCAACGGTTCGCGAAAGTCCGAATCGAATGGAATGACTTCCGTAAACACGCCCATTTCGCGAACGTTGCTCGCGTCGAACTTGGCGAGGATCGCGACCCGCTCGCCGGTCTTGAAGAACAAGAACGCGGAACTGCGGACGACGTTCGCCCCGACGACGAGTTCGATCCCCGGGTCGGGCCGATCGCCGCTCTCGCGGGCGAATGTGAGCCAACAATCGAGCCCGGTCTCCGTCAAGAGGTCCTGCGCCTGATCGGCCTTTTCGTGATAGAGCATGGGGTCACCGGGTTACGGTCGGAACACGAGTTCGACGCGGACGCGCTTGGGCGGTACGACCGAGATCTTCACGACGCGTTCAACGCGCCGATGCTTCTCGAACGCGGCCCGCAACTGATCCGGCAACGCCCCGTCGAGCACGTTGACGCGGTCGGGCAATCGATCCAGGTATTGAACCTCGCCGAGGAACTCAGCCTTCAATTGACCCGGCGGGGCGGGGCAATCGATCTCGGCAAACGGCAGGAGGTAACGATCCTCTGGCGCAAGCGCGTCGCGGGCCGCGTTCCCGACCGCGATCACGCCGGCAACAATCAGTCCGGCCGTCGCCAGCCCGAACACGACTTGCATGAGCCGACGTGGCCAGCGGCGTCGCGTCACCAAACTTTCAACTCCTGCTCGAGCGTCACGCCGGACGAGGCCTTCACGCCCTCGCGCATGCGTTGGGCCAGATCGATGACGTCTTTCGCGGTTGTGCCTGGATGGGCGACGATGTAGTTGGCGTTTCGATCACTCACCTCGGCCGCGCCGATCTTGGCCCGCACGAGGCCGGCCCGTTCGATCAGGTGGGCGGCCGTCTGACCCTGGGGATTGCGGAACACGCGAACCGCCGCCTGATGGCTCATCGGCGATTCGGCCTTGCGATTGATCCACGCCCGTTGCATTCGCTTGACGAGCGCTTCGGGCCGATCGGCCAGCAATGC
>JANLUE010001119.1:0-9397 GCA_031363325.1 Gemmataceae bacterium | reverse complement strand
AGAATGTCGCGCGCGTAATCGAATTCGGCCCAGCCGGGGCCGGCGAGCAGAAGAATCGCGAACATGGCCATTCTCAACAACATGAAGAAACTCTACCCGGTTCTCGACGCCCGATCAATCAAAAATGTCCTTGCGAACGCGACGAACGATGGTACGATAATTTTCCACCCAACACCCAAGAGTCGACGCCATGGCCTTTCGACGCAAGAAACCTCTCAACACCCGTTTCCAGGACACCTATCAGTTCATGCAGACGGCGCTTGCCGGCCAGGCCAACCTGGACCTCAACTTGATCTCGATGGACAAGCGGGTCGAGGCACTGAACGGTACCGGCGAGCTGAAGAAAATCGTCGAGGCGATGTCGCTCGGGTTCCGCTGGGAGATCAAGAAGGCCGCGACCGAGACGCGGCGTCGGCACTACGTCCGCGCGGTCCTGCTCGGTTACGCGACCCTGGGCGACCCGGATCAGGCCGGCCGGTTTCTGAACCTGGTTCAGATCAAAGCAAAAAAGGATGGGGTCGAGGGAATGACGGAAGTCGCCCTCGATACGCTCCTCAAGCGAATGCTTCAAGCGAACGTTCAGACGCAGGGAAATCGAACGTTCATCGGCTTCAAGACGACCCTCGAGAAGCAGAACTCGATCTACGCCCTCGACCAAATCACCGAAGCGGTCACGCGGGTTCAAACGGCCCTGCTGAGCGTCGCGCGGGTCCCCAAGGAAGCGACTCGATTCGGAGTCTGGTTCGGCACCACGGACCCCAAGACGATTCGATCGAACTTCGCCAAGGTGTACAACGGCATTCAGGGCGGCGTCATGTTGATCAAGGACGACGACCCGGCGGAGGTCGATACGTTCGGCTACGTTTACAAGGATGGCCCGAACGACCCGCCGCGGATTTACCTGTGCGGCGCCTTCTGGCGGGCCGGCCGAGTTACCTGGAACAACGTGGGCGGCGTCAAAGTGAAGAAGGACGGCCGAGCGGGGGACGACAACCCACTCGGAGTGCTCCTTCACGAACTCACGCACATCTTCTGCGACACGGAAGACCACGAATACGGCCAGGACGACTGCAAACAACTCGCGATCGACAATCCCGCGAACGCGGCCGACAACGCGGACAACCACGAATACTACGCGGAATCGGTCATGGCGGACGCGTGAGAATCGCCCGGAAGAGCCTTCACGCTCCGCGTGATGAGCCCTGGCGCATCATGCGGAGCGTGATGGCTACGTTGCGACGTAGTCCGAGTTCCGAGCGAGGTGGAAGGACAACAGACTTCCCTTCGCCACCGAGTTCGGCCCTATACGTGGCGGCGGAACTCCGCTTCTGCCGGGAAGGACAGAAGCCTCCGCCAACGCGAGAAGACTGGCACTCGGGGTCCAAACAGACTGGCAAGTCGTTGGGCCTCTGTCATCCCAGGCAGAAGCGGAGTTCCGCCGCCACGTATGGGCCGAACGAGTTGAAAAACCGACGAGAATTGGCAGCCGTTGTCACAACTCTCGCCGCGCCCCGAAAGGATTTCGAATTGCAACGAAGTCAAAATGGGCGATCAGAGCAACGAACGACTGTCTCAATTCACTTCACGACTCGAACCGTCACGCCGCTCGGGGTCTCGATGCCGCGGTAGACGCGATGCGTCGCCTTCACGAAGTCCGTTTCCTTCGCGTTGTAGATGTCCGTGAACGTTTGCGGGTTCCGGTCGGCCAGGGGGAACCAGGTGCTCTGAACCTGGATCATCAAGCGATGGCCTGGCCGGAACGCGTGGCACGTATCGGGCAGCGTGAACTTCACGACCGTGGGTTTGCCGGGTTCGAACGCGGTTGGCTTGTCGAAGCCGGTGCGGAACTTGCCCCGGAAGATGTCGCCACGCACGAGTTGCTGATAGCTGCCCATCCGCACACCGGTCGGATTCGGGTCGATGTCCGGAGCGTCGGCCGGGTATACGTCGATCAACTTGATCACCCAGTCCGCGTCGGTCCCGGTCGTCGAAACGTGCAGCGTCACTTCGACGGGACCGGCCACCGTGTAGTCTTCGGTGAGCGGTTCGGTCTGATAGACGAGCACGTCTGGTCGGCGGGCGGCGAACCGCTGGTCGGCGACCATGTATTCCTTCTCCATGCCGATCGCGGTCTTGTCGTAGTACGGGACCGGCTTGGCGGGATCGCTGATGAATTCGTCGAACGCGACGGTCGGGGTCGCTTCGAGGTTCAACTCGCGCGAGCGGGCGAGTCGGCCGTTGCCGGCGAACGTGAGTGTTCGTTCCTCGCTCCCCTTCGGCGGCCACGCATCGTATTTCCGCCAGACGTTCGTGCCCGTCTCAAAGACCCATGCGGCCGGCGGCTTCCAGGCCCCTTTGCCCTTCAAGTGGTACTCGAAGAACGGCAGTTCGATGTTTTCCTTGTAGTAATGCGCGGTTTTCGCGTTGAACTTCACCGGGCCGAGGTGATCGCCGTCGCCACCCGACCAGCCGCCGTGCACCCAGGGGCCCATCACGAGTGTGTTGCCCGAGTTGGCCGGCGAATTCTTGCCGACGTTCTTGTAGGTCTCGAGGGCACCGAACAAGTTCTCGGCGTCGAACCAACCGCCGACCGTGAGGACCGCCGGTTTGATGTCCTTCAAGTGCGGCCGCAGGTTGCGGGCCTTCCAGAACTCGTCGTACGACCCGTGGCTCATCGCCTCGTTCCAGAACGCGACTTCGCCCTTCAGAAACTTCTTGTCCGCATTGGCGAGCGAGCCCATCTGCAGGAAGAAGTCGTAACCGTCCGGCGTGCCGTGATCGAACGGCAGGTGCTCATACTTGGTGCCCGGCCCCGAACGGGCCTTGCCGAAGTTCGCCATGAAGTTGAAGCAGTGCGGCAGGAACAACACGCCATTGTGATGGAAATCGTCACCCACGAACCAGTCGTTGATCGGAGCCTGCGGGCTGGCGGCCTTGAGGGCCGGGTGGGCGTCGATCATGCCGGCCGCCGTGTAGAAGCCGGGGTACGAGATGCCATAAGCCCCTACTTTGCCGTTGTTGTTTTTCACGTTCTTGGTGAGCCACTCGATCGTATCAAACGTGTCGGTGCTCTCGTCGATGTCCTTGGCCCCCTTCTTCGGGTTGTGGGGCCGCATGTTGACAAACTCCCCCTCGGACATCCAGCGACCGCGCACATCCTGGTAGGCGAAGATGTACCCCTCGGTGCCGAAGCGCCCGGACGGCCCCAGGTTGTCGCGATACTTGTCGATGCCGTACGGGCCAACGCTGTAGGGCGTTCGCTGCATGAGGATCGGGTACGGCTTCGAGTCGTCCTTGGGGACGTAGACGCTCGTGAACAACTTCACGCCGTCCCGCATCGGGATGCGGTACTCGTACTTGGTGTACCCGGCGAGCACGGCCTCTTTGCCCTGAGCCAGAAGCTCCGGCACGGGAATGTGTGCGACGGCCAGGGCGAGGGCGAACGACGCGAGCCAACGGGACATGCGAGTTTCCTTTGTCGAGTCGACGGATCGACTTCGATATAGCGGCGTTCGCCGCGAAGAAACAGGGGTTCGACAAATCGGCTTGCCGCCAATGACGAAGTGACCCTATCGCTTGAGGAACGCCCCGAGGCGGTCCCAGAATTCATCCGGCATCGGGTCGTTGTGGTCGCTGCCAATGGCCGGGTAGAACTCTTTCGGTTCGTTCGCGGCTGCGAACAACGCCTCGCCGTGTTCGTACGGCACCGTGCGGTCGGCCGTTCCGCTGGCGATCAACACTGGGCAATTGACGCGGCCAATCTTCGCCAAGTTGTCGAATCGATTCGTCATCAACCAATGACAAGGCACCCAGGGGTAGTGAAACTTCGCGGCGGCCGGCACCGACGAGAATGTCTTCACCAACACCAGGGAATGGCACGAGTAACGCGTCGCGAGTTCCGTCGCCACGCCGCCGCCGAGCGATTCGCCGTACAGGATGATGCGTTCAGTCGGCACCTTGCGATCGTCGCGCAGCCAGCGAATCGCCGCCTCGGCCGCATCGTAGCAACGCGGTTCGTTCGGCTTGCCCAGCGTTTTGCCGAAACCTGGGTAGTCGAAGATTAAGACGGAGACTCGAAGCCGATCAGACAGCCGGTCGAGCGTCACCCCGCGATGGCTCAGGTTGCCCGAGTTGCCGTGACAGACGAGCAGGACCAGATCGTTCGGCTCGCGCGGCAGCCACCAGGCGTGAATGGGCGTTCCATCGGGCGAGTCGAACGTGACATCCTGAATGGCCGGGTTCGGCGCGGGCATCCAGTCTTCGGAGGCCGGCGTCGGGTGATAGACGAGTCGATTCTCGAACAGCCACATGCCGAACACGATCAGTAGGTAGGCACCGCCCCAAAACTGAACGCGGCGACGGATGAAACGTCGCCAGCTCCAGGGCCGTTTAGCCTTTGCGACGGAGGGCGAACTCACGGACATATCCTCCGAGTACGATGAACCAGGCGAGTATGGGCAGCCAGTCGCCGTATCGAGCGTAGAGCGAATCGCGGCCGTCGATTGGCACCACGCCGCGCACGATCGCTTCGACTTTCTTCGACGCGGCCCAGGTTTCGCCCGGCTTGGCGATGACCCGGCCGTCCGGGTCGATGATCGCGGAGATTCCCATGTTCACGGCCCGCACCACGCTACGCCGCGTCTCGACGGCCCGGAACCGACAGATCGCCAGGTGCTGTTCGTGTTCCTCCGTCCCATCGAACCAGCCGTCGTTCGAGATGTTGACGAAGAAATCGACCTTCTCGCTGCCAGGCTTCACATATTGCCGAGCGAGCGTCGCATCGGTGTCTTCATAGCAAATGATGCACGCGAATTGATAGGTGCGTTCGATGGTCGTGAGCGGGAACCGCGTACAGCGCTCGCCGGGCTTGCAACTATAGTTGCCTTCGTACGGCGTGAACGAACGCATGAAGGGAAATGTCTCGACCATCGGCACGTATTCGCCGAACGGGACGAGATGCATCTTGTCGTAGCGCCCGAGCGCCCGGCCGCGGGCATCGACGAGTAGCGCCGAGTTCGACTTCCAGAGTTTGTCCTCCGACGTTCGATCGAGGGCATTCAGCCCGAAGAGCATCGGTACGCGCCAACGACTCATGCAGTCCTGAATCTCGTTCCGACTTTCGTTGAACGCCCGTTGTTCCGCCAGCGGCAACTTGAAGCGATCGATCTCCGGCGCGACTTCAAACCAGGGAACAACAAACGCTGTCTCGGGCCAGACGACTAGATCGGGTCGCGGCGTGTCCTTCGGGGGTCGCACGGCTTCGTCCGCCAACTTGCCGAAATGGTCGGCCATCACATCGCCGCGCATGTTTTTGATGTCTTGCGCCAGGTTCCCCTGGATGAGCGCCACGGTTGGCCCATCGGCGAATGGCTGGTGCCTCAGTCGCACTTGCCCATAGACCACATAGCCGAGTAATAGGGCGACCGTCGCGAATCGCGCGGCACGCGGCACGGGGTCGGGTTGAAAGGGGGTGCGCCAGGCGTTGCGGAAAGCGGGCACGTGGCTCGCGATCATGTACACGACCGCGTTCACCATCGCAACCAACAGGCTCAGGCCGTACACGCCCGTGATGTCTGCGATCTGAATGATTGGTAGCCAGTCGTGCATCGAGTGGCCGAGCATGTACCAGCCGAAACCGACCGGTACGCGCACGCCGAACGATTCGAGCCAACTGAAGCCCGTCGGAAAGTGGCTGCGGAAGTACTCGACCGAGACCCAGGCGACCGGCACCGCGACCCAGAACGGGATGCCGACGCGCACGAGCTTCCGAACAATGTAGATCGCCCCGGCCTGGCACAGCGAACAGTAGATCCCGAGCCCAAGCCACGAAGCGTACATGGCCGGATGCGCGACCCGCATCCATTGGATCGCCGGCACGTAGCAGAACAATCCGCCAACGAATGCCGCGAAGTAGATTCGCCGTGGCCGAGCGTTCGCCTCGACGAGCGAAAGCAGCGGCACGAGCGCCACCCAAGCGATCGGCCCCAGGTTGAGCGGGAAGTAACAGATGTAGAGCAAAAACCCGCTGAGAATCGCGGGCAGAAACACACGGCTTCGAGGCGCTAGGGGGTCGTACATGCGCAATCCATGCGAAACGGTGAACGTGGCGAGCGGAGCGGCGTCAGCCGCCCCAATGAACCCGCAATCGCTTGCCCTTGTCTCAAACAACTTGGTTCGAGCCATTGCGGGTTCATCGGGCGACTGGTGTCGCTCGCCGCTATCAAGCACTAAATCACTTCTATCCAATGATCACGATGTCAATCCATAGTTGTCGAGCGCCGTGATTCGTTGCTCCAAATCACCGAGAATATCCGTCGGATCGTATTTTCGCAGCTCGTCCTCCCAGGTCGTCGGGGAGTTCGGTTCCGAGTACTTCGCAAACAAGCGTACCGCCTTCGTCAGCAACATAGCGAGTTCGATGAGCCCATGCCGTTTCATGGATTTGGCCGCTGCTTTGATTCCAGCCAAATCCGGAAGGCGATTGTAAAAATACGCTGACAATCCGCCCATCTCGAATTCAATGATGAAGTCTTGTATGCGAAAGAGGTCGCGATCCTCGGGACTGAGAGATTCGACACCAACACGTAGCCCTCGATCAAACACCTCCGCAAGTCGGTTGGTCGGCGTCACGGATCAATTCCAAGTGCAGTAAGTGCTGATCGAAACCCCCGAACCAAGTCGTTGATCGTGGCGAGCGGAGCGGCGTAAGCCGCCCGACGGTGCGCCTGTGGTGGTGTACGAGTTGGCGGGGTGCGAGTCCCCGTCCCCCTACCCTATAATTCGCAAAATCGGATGGACGTGACGGAAAGTCGAAGTCGCCGCGCCGTCAGTATTCGCCACGCTGTCCCGGGTCGATCGCGACTGGAATCAACTTGGGCTTCGCGAGGTGCACGCCCACGATTCCGCCGTGGCGTCGACAGAGCTGCCCGAATGACAGCCGCAAGAACGCGCAGGCTTGTTGGTCGGCCTCGGCACTCAGGTACTCGCCGACCAACTTCATGATGATCGCGTCGAATTCCTTGTGGCTATGCGAATGGGCGAAATTGCGTCCGGGGTAACGCCGGAGATCGCCGTTGAACTCCGGGCTCACGTGATAGAGTTCGTGGACGATCGTCATCAATTTGAGCGGGAAGTCGCGGTTCAGGAAGCGCGGCAAGCAGAACGCCACGATGTAGTACATCTCGCGGCCGTTCACGAAGTAACGCTGGTTCGTGATTCGTCGGCCACGCGAACGGCCGATTAACTCACCGCCCTCGAAGCGCAACGGCGTGATCCGGGCCTGCAACCCGTGTCGCCCGCCACCTTTGGCCCGGGTGATGCCGAACAACATTCGCGTCGGATCGATGTGGTGGAGTTGCGGCACCTTGCGGGCGATGTCCACGCAGACGCGTTCAATCGCGGCGGACAGGTCGAACGGCCGATCGGTCGGGCCCGTATCGATCCCGGCCGGCGGGTCGGGCACGACGATCGGCCGGCGCTCCGAGAGCCGCAGGATCAACCGTGGCGGGGGTTTGATCGCGTCGAAGTGAAAGGCGAGCGGAATCGTCGGCCGGGCGGGGGCGCAAACGATTGCCTCAGGCGCGGACAACGACCGCCGAATTCTCGTCCACGGCCACACTCGTGAGTTCCCCGTTGTCTTTCGTGAAGTGAAGCATCGGCACGACGACGTCGTCTTCCGGCACGCGGTCGGTCGTCACGCCCGTGGCCAAATAGTTGATCTCGCGGAACACGCCGACGATCGTCGCCTTCCAGGTCTTGGCCCCGACGCGGATCGTCTGCGTGACTTCGATCCGTTGGCCGGGCTTGAGGGCACGGAGCGTTTCGATTTGAGCCTGCGTGACACGGCGGGTCGAGGAGGAAATCGGGCCAGTCACGCGGCGGCCCTCTCGTCCGGGGTGCCGCGCACGAGCGCGATCCGCCCAGTGCGGGCGAGTTCGATGATGCCGTGCGGCCGCATCAGGTCGATGAACGCCTCGATCTTCCCTTCCTGGCCGCTCACTTCGACCATCAGCGTATCGTGCGTGACGTCGATGACCCGGCCGCGGAACATTTCAACGAGTAGCGAGACTTCGATCCGTTGTTGCGGGTTCGCCCGGACCTTGATGAGCATCAGGTCGCGTTCGACGAAGTTCTCGCTCGAGATGTCCATCACGCGGACGACCGTGACGACCTTGTCGAGTTGTTTGCGGACCTGTTCCAACTCGGCGTCGTCGCCGCGAACGACGAAGGTCATCCGGGCGAGGTCCTTGACCTCGGTCTCGCCGACGGCGAGGGAATCGATGTTGAATCCCCGCGACGCGAGCATGCCCGAAATCTGGGCCAGCACGCCGGGCTGATTCTGCACGAGGGCCGAAAGAACGTGACGCATGAATTCTCCAACGGGCCAAGCTCTTTTGATACGGAGCGCTGGCCGGGCGGCGAGCCGGGAGCGTTACTGCCCGCTTGACGAATAGCGTCTTAACGTCTCAGGCCGGCCTCGGCGCGGGTCGCCGTGGGCTCGTGGGTCGGTATCCTCCTCACCATGTCCGAACGTCCGGCCGACGAACATCTCGCCTCCGTCTACGACGAGTTGCGGCGGCTAGCGGCGGCCCAGGTCGCGAACGAGAACCCCGGCCAAACGCTGGACGCGACGGCCCTGGTCCACGAGGCCTGGTTCCGGCTCGGGGCCGAACGGTCATTCACCTCCCGGAGCCACTTCGTCCGGGCGGCCGCCCAGGCGATGCGACGCATCCTCGTCGATCGGGCCCGCGAACGAAAGGCCTCGAAACGCGGCGGCGATCGACGGCGAATCGCGTTTGATCTGAACGAGGCGGCCGCCCTCGAGCCGGACTCGGAACTCGACGAGTTGGACGACGCACTGACTCGGCTGGCCGCTGTTCAGCCGCAGAAGGCGGAACTCGTAGAGCTGCGCTACTTCGCCGGCTTGACTCTGGCCGAGGCGGCGAACGTGCTTGGCGTGTCGGCCGCGACCGCCGACCGGTGGTGGGCCTACGCCAAGGCTTGGCTCTTCGCGGAAATCCGTGGGACTGAATGAATGGCTCTGGCGTCATGGCGTGGCCAGGAATTCAGACCACGACTTGGCACTCAAGATCGCATCGACGAGGCGATCGAGTCGGTCGAGGTCGTCGATCGAGTTGAGGGCGGCGACGTTGGCCGGGCCCGGTTCGCCAAAACGATTGCGACCGAGGCGAAGCAAGATCGAACGTCGTACGGACCGGTCCGCGCGTGCCTCGCCGACGGCCTCATAAAAGTCGTAGACCGTCATGGAGTGTACGACCTTGACTCCCGGCCAAAGTGTGGCCAGGAGTTCGGGCCATGATTTGACGTTCAAGATCGCATCGGCGAGGCGATCGAGTCGCTCGAGGTCGTCGATCGACTTGAGAATGTCGACGATGAC